>JAZRHW010000178.1:0-3204 GCA_045644965.1 Eubacteriales bacterium | reverse complement strand
AACCCCGTAACAGTTGGTATCATGTACTACCTCAAGCTCCATCACCTCGTTGACGATAAGATCCACGCTCGTTCCAATGGTCCTTACTCTCTCGTTACACAGCAGCCCCTCGGTGGTAAAGCACAGTTCGGTGGTCAGCGTTTCGGTGAGATGGAAGTTTGGGCTCTTGAGGCATACGGTGCTGCTTACACACTTCAGGAAATTCTTACTGTTAAGTCCGACGATATCAACGGACGTAGAAAAGCATACGAGGCAATTATTAAGGGACAGAACATTCCTACTCCCGGTGTGCCCGAGTCCTTCAAGGTACTTGTTAAGGAGCTTCAGTCTCTTGCTCTTGACATCCGCGTTCTTGACGAGGAAGGTAATGAGATCGAACTCAACACACTTTGCGCTGAAGAGGAAGCTCCCGTTTACTCAACGAGAGGATTTGCTCCCACTGCTGAGGATGACGATTTCGAGCAGTACGTTGAAACTGATGACGTTGAGGATAATTTCATTATCGAAAACGCAGATGAAGATGATAACGACGATTTGTTTGGCGACGTTTATGAAGATGACTTCGCCGATGAAGATTAATTAAGGGAAAGGAGATATTACAATGGAACACAACGAATTTAATTCCATAAAGATAGGTCTTGCATCCCCCGAAATGATTAGAGAATGGTCATACGGCGAAGTAACAAAGCCCGAGACTATTAACTATAGAACACTCAAGGCAGAGGTCGGCGGCCTCTTCTGCGAGCGTATCTTTGGTCCTACCAAGGATGGCGCTTGTATGTGCGGAAAGTACAAGAATATGCACAACAAGGGCGTTCACAAGTGCGAAAAGTGTGGCGTTGACGTTACAACCAAAAAGGTTAGACGTGAGAGAATGGGTCACATCGAGCTTGCAACTCCTATTTGCCACATTTGGTACTTTAAGTCCATTCCCGCAAGAATTCCTATGATTCTTGACATTTCTCCCAAGCATCTTGAGCAGGTTCTCTATTTCGCTGAGAACGTAGTTCTTGATCCCGGTGATACACCCCTTACAAAGGGTACTGTTCTCACCGAAAAGCAGTACATTGAGTATCGCGAAATGTACGGCAACGCGTTCAGAACCGGTATGGGTGCTGAAGCAATCAAGGAATTGCTTCAGGGAGTTGACGTAGAACAGCTTTCTAAGGATCTCAAAGCTGAGCTCCTTATCGCAAAGGGACAGAAGAAAACAAGAATTATCAAGCGTCTTGAGGTTGTTGAGGCATTTAGAAAGTCCGGCAACAAGCTCGAATGGATGGTGCTTGATGCAATTCCCGTTCTTCCTCCCGATATCCGTCCCATGGTACAGCTTGACGGTGGTAGATTCGCTTCTTCCGACCTTAACGAGCTCTACCGTAGAGTAATCAGCCGTAATAACCGTCTTAAGAAGCTCATGGAGATCCGTACTCCTGAGATCGTTATCAGAAACGAGAAGAGAATGCTTCAGGAAGCAGTTGACGCTCTTATTGATAACGGCAGACGTGGCAAACCCGTAACAGGTCCTTCCAACCGTGCTCTCAAGTCTCTTTCAGAGATGCTTAGAGGTAAGCAGGGACGTTTCCGTCAGAACCTTCTCGGTAAGCGTGTTGACTACTCCGGACGTTCCGTTATCGTAGTTGGTCCCAACCTTAAGATCTATCAGTGCGGTCTTCCTAAGGAAATGGCACTCGAGCTCTTCAAACCCTTCATTGTTAAGCGCCTTACTGAAATGCAGAAGGCAACTAACGTTAAGGACGCTCAGAAGAAGATCGACAAGGCTTATATGTATCCCGAGGTTTGGGATGCTCTTGAAAACGTAATCAAGGAACATCCTGTAATGCTCAACCGTGCACCTACACTCCACCGCCTTTCTATCCAGGCGTTCGAGCCCGTGCTCGTTGAGGGACGCGCAATCAAGCTTCACCCCCTTGTATGTCCTGCGTTTAACGCGGACTTCGACGGTGACCAGATGCCCGTTCACGTTCCCCTTAGTGCTGAGGCACAGGCAGAGGCAAGATTCCTTATGCTTTCTGCTAATAACTTGCTTAAGCCCGTTGACGGCCGTGCAGTTACAATTCCTTCACAGGATATGATCCTCGGTTCTTACTATCTTACAATGGATAAGCCCGGCGAGCCCGGTGAAGGAATGGTATTCCGTAACTTCAACGAGGCTGTTATGGCTTATGAAAATAAAGTTCTCGGTCTCCACGCACCCATCAAGGTTAGAGTGGAGAAGGAGATCGACGGCGTAATGAAGTCAAAGGTTATCGACGCTACACTCGGTCGTCTTATCTTCAACCAGGCGGTTCCTCAGAACCTCGGTTTCGTTGATAGAACTGATCCCGAAAAGGCATTCGACCTTGAAATTATGTTCGTTACAAAGAAGAAGGAACTTGGTCAGCTTATCGACAGATGTATCAAGTACAACGGTACTCCCGTTTGTGCAGAGATGCTCGATAACATCAAGGAGATGGGTTATAAGTACTCCACTCGCGCTTCCTTCTCAATCTCCGTTTACGATATGACAATTCCTCAGGAGAAGAAACCCTTCATCACTGAGGCAGAGAAGAAGGTTGACACAATCCGTAAGCACTACAACCGTGGTATGCTCTCCGAAGAGGAGCGCTACAACAGCGTTGTTAAGATTTGGGATCAGACAACCAAAGAGGTTACTGATGCTCTTCTTCGCAGCTTTGACACATACAACCCCATCAAGATCATGGCGGACTCCGGTGCCCGTGGTTCTATCCAGCAGATGCGTCAGCTCGCAGGTATGCGTGGTCTTATGTTCGCTGCGAACGGTAAGACAATCGAACTTCCCATTAAGTCAAACTTCCGCGAAGGTCTTAATATCACAGAGTACTTCATGGGTGCTCGTGGTTCTCGTAAGTCTCTTTCCGATACAGCTCTTAGAACTGCTGACTCCGGTTACCTTACACGTCGTCTTGTTGACGTTTCTCAGGACGTTATTATTACTGAAGAGAAGTGTGATACCACTAAGGGTGCTTGGGTAAGTGAAAATGTTGATGCTAAAGAAGGCAACGTACTTGAAACACTTAGCGATAGAATCGTTGGTAGATATACAATCGGTGAGGTTGTTCATCCCGAAACAGGTGAGGTTATCGTTGGCCATGACGAAATGATCAGCGACGATCAGGCAAAGGCAATCGAAGCGGCAGGCATTAAGAAGGTTTATATCCGTTC
>JAZRHW010000177.1:0-5017 GCA_045644965.1 Eubacteriales bacterium | reverse complement strand
CGGGAAGTCGGGAGTAATCACTTATCGAAAGTGACGAAAGTGAGATTTCATCATATCCTGTTGCCTCGTAAAGACACTTTGCCTGTTCGTTAAGTACCTCGGGTGTCTTTTCTCTAACGGGTCGATAAACCATTCCCGCCTGACAAAAACGGCATCCGCGGATACATCCGCGATACACCTCAAGCATGATGCGGTCGTGGACGGTTTCGATATAGGGCATAACCACTTTGTCCGGGAAATATGACTTGTCCATATCGGTCATAATTCTCTTGAGTACACGGCGCGGTACGTCCGGGTAGACGGGAGTGTATGCCTTAATTGTGCCATCATCATTATATGACACGTCGTAAAGAGACGGAACGTAGATACCGCCGATCTCAGCAGCTGCTCTATGTAAAAAGTCCTTTTTGTTGTAGGTACCGTTCTCCTTCATTTCAATGTAAAGACGAGTAAACTCAACGAGATTTTCCTCGCCCTCGCCTATGGAGAAGCAGTCAAAGAAATCCGCAACGGGCTCCGCGTTGTATGCACAGGGGCCGCCGCCAATGATTATGGGAAATTCCTCTCCTCTATCCTTGGCATAGAGCGGAATTTTTGCAAGCTCGAGCATTTTGAGTGTGGTAGTGTAGCACATTTCATATTGAAGTGTAATGCCCACGATATCAAAATCCCCAAGGGGATCTCCACTCTCATGTGCAGTGAGAGGAATATCGTGCTCCCTCATTTTTGCCTGCATATCGGTCCACGGAGCATATGCGCGCTCGCACCAAACGTCGGGTTCGGAGTTGAGTGCACCGTATAAAATTCTAACGCCCAAATTGGACATTCCTATCTCATAGGTATCGGGAAAGCAAAATGCCCATCTCGCCTTGATATCTTTTTTATCCTTAATTATCTGTCCAAATTCACCCGCGCTGTATCTTCCGGGCTTTTCGACGGATTTAAGGATTGAAGTATTTTTTATTATCATTGTGTCTCCAATTATCTTTTAAGGTAAAAATGCGTTATAAGCATCATAATTGACGTGCAAAGTGCAGCGCCGAGCGCAAGCACGAGCAGACTCACCGTATTGATTCCTGCAAGCAAGGATAAAGCAAATGAAAGTATTCCGATAAGAATAACGGAAACCGTTCTCATTGTGCTCATAAGATGCTCAAAACTGTCAAGCTTAATGCACATCATAAGCGCTTCAGTGAGTGCGCGAACATTTTTAGTAGAAACAACGCCTCCCTCAATAGACTTGCTTTGAGGTGTGATCTCCTTGAGTGTGGGACGAACTGCGCTTATATTGAATTTCTTGAGCGCGCCGTAACGCTTAGCCCACTTGTTGTTGATATTGGGGTCGGATGAACGTATGCCAATACCGACACCGCGTGCAGCGAGCTTTCTTGCAAGAAGCTCAAATTCGCTCGAGAATTGATAGGTAACGTAGAGCTTTGCTCCAAGACGTCCGCCAAGAGCGATGAACATAATGCTCTCCTCGCCTCTCTCCTCGGATTTAAGATCCGCAGCAGTGTACTTGGGATGAATTCCACAGCTCTTCATAAACGCACCCGTACCAATGTGAACGAGAGTTCTGCCGTCAACAATTGCTACGATACCCTCTTTGCTTATCTCCTTGATTTCAACGTTCTTTGAATGCACCATTTCAGTGGTTGCAAATTCAAATACCGCTTTAAGAGGGCCGCCTATTTTTGAAAATACCGCCTGCGTGTGATAGAGCACACGGTAGATTTCGTTGTTATCGTAAAGCTTAAGTCCCTTGGTTCTAACGCTCTTCTTGCTGAAAACGTTAAAATCGTCGAAATAAACTATATTACACTTTCCGTATTCCGCAACACTCGCCTTGCCTATAATACCTGTTTTGTGCTTTGCAAGTGTTTTGTAAACCGCAAAGAACGCAAATTCACTCTCGCAAATAGCGGAAACTATGAGTGTAAACGAAAGCGTGAGTATGAAACTAAGCACAATAGTGCTTATGCTCCTGTTCATCAACAAAAGCACGAGCATAACGCAAAGCGCTACCGAGAAGCTAAGTATGAGCGAAACGAGCTTGCTCATGGAATTGGTTGTGTTTTTAGACGTGGTAGCAAAGAATTTGTTCACATTTGAAACACGAGAGATACAGTAGCTATCCTTGTCAATGATCTCGCCCGTACTGCTATCCTCTCCCTCGCCCATACGGAGTTTTCCATAGGGCTCAAGCACGATCTTGCGCTCGCTTGAGGAAATAATCTTGAATGTTTCGCTTTGCTGGAGTAAATTGAAAAGCTCATATATGAGATTGAGAAGGAACAAGCATGCCGAAAGCGAATGGAATATCATATAGCAATCAGCATATCCCACCGCAAGCACGAGAACGTCATTTACAACGTTTACGAGCAAGAGTATCAAAGCTCCAAAGAACGCAACTGACGAGAAGTCGAATACGTTTTTGAAAAGCTTGATGAATTTATCATACGATATTGCTGCGCACAAGAACAAGATTTGCAATGACGCAAGCACGAAAATATCGGGGTGATTATAAACGCTCAAAACTCCGGGTAGCTCATAACCAATCCAGCCCGTAATCTCAAGCACCATGAGTACGAGCGTAAGGAATGCCGTACCAATAGTTTGTACCCAAAGGGATATTTTTTCTTTTTTATATTTTGCTCTTATACTATCATTTTGCATGATAGAAGTATATTCTTTGCCCGAGCAACCAAATATCATCTTGTTTTCAAGAGTATTTGAAGTATCTTCCTCGGTGTCAAGTGCAGTTTGGCGAATTTTTTCAAAGCCAACCGTTTGATTGAGCTCGCTCTCGCCGCCAAGCGCTACCATGAGCGCAATGTCAACCGCGTCAAGATCTGCACTTGTTACGGGATTAAAGTAATCCGTATTGCCGCTTGCAGCACCGGTGCTTCGAGCTATTTCAGCACTGTGTGAAAGCTCTTCCTCGGTGGGCGGAATGATTCCTTCCTCAGCTGTCTCATAATCCTTCGCCTTCATAAGCTGCTGCCAATCCTCAAAGATCGTGTACTGCTTGTCAGGCGCGCGGCTCTCGGTAATTTCAGCCTCAAAAACTACGTCGTCAAGATCACTTGAAAAGTCCTCTACAAAGCTATTGAATACTGTTCCCTGCTGTCCCTCAAGTACGTCATCATAGTTGATGGACTCCTCGGCTATAACTTCTTCAACAACCTCTTTTTCAACTATATCTTTCTCGACAATCTCTTCTTCGATTATCTCTTCTTCAATAGTCTCTTCTTCGACTATCTCTTCTTCAAGTATCTCTTCTTCAATAGTCTCTTCTTCAATAGTCTCTTCTTCGATTATCTCTTCTTCGATAGTTTCTTCTTCGATAGTTTCTTCTTCGACTATCTCTTCTTCGATAGTCTCTTCTTCGATAGTCTCTTCTTCAACGATTTCTTCTTCAATGATTTCGTCGTCGGTGGTATCGTCCTCGACAATTTCCTCTATATTTTCTTCGATCTCATCGACAACTTCTTCTATGTCCTCAAAGCTTGCGTTTATCTCATCAGTATTGGGAGATGAAATTTCGCCCGTTATAACCTCGTCGTCAACTCGTCCAAAGTCAACTGCATCAAAGGAATAATCCTCGCTCATAGCAAATTTATCCCTGTTTACGTCGGCTGAAAAATGCTTTTTGAGCATATTTTTTATATCGTCATCAGAATGAACGATATTTTCGGTAGTCTGAGCCTTAACTTGTTCATTATTCGATTGTACTGCTTGGTGCTCCTTGAGCATTTCCAGCATCTTTTTCACTTCATCATTATCGATGTTTTGCACTCAAATTACCTCCTTTATCTCAAATTTCATATCAATTCAAATTATTTTTTCTGTCTGTGCTGTTTTGACGCCTCGGCAAGAATAACTGCCGCCGCAGTAGATACGTTGAATGAGTTCACATGGCCGTACATGGGAATGGAAACGATTACGTCGCTTCTTTGCTTAACAAGCTGGGATACACCCTCGCCCTCGCTACCGAAAACAATGGCGCAACCGCCCCTGAAGTCGGTATCGTAATATGCCTGTCCGCCTGCTTCAGCAGCATAAACCCAAATATTTTGTTCCTTAAGTTCCTCAATGGTCTGCGCGATATTTGCTACCTTTGCAACCGCAAGATGCTCAATAGCGCCTGCGCTGGATTTTGAAACGAGGGGAGTAAGACCACTCGCTCTGCGCTTCGGGATTATAAGTCCGTGCGCTCCAACACCCTCGGCACAACGAATGAGTGAACCGAGATTGTAGGGGTCGGTAATGCCGTCGGAAATAACGATGAGTGGCGCTTCGCCCCTCTCACGCGCAATTTCAAGAATGTCCTCAACGGTGCAATATTCCTTTTCAGCCGCCATTGCGATAACACCCTGGTGCTGACTCATTCCTGCCATACCGTCGAGCTTCGCACGGTCAACCTCAACAACGGGAATTCCGCGCTCAATAGCCTGCGCAACAAGAACTACGATAGAGCCCTCTCGGTCGCCACGGCTAACAAGAAGCTTGTCCACGGCACGTCCGCTTTTAAGAAGCTCGCGCACTGCGTTACGTCCAATTACAAGACCGCCAAGCTCGCCTTCTTCCACCTGCACGGGCTCCTTGTAATATTGCTTTTTACCCTGTGTAGCATTTCTATCATCACGGCGAGGAGAAGTTCCCTCTTTTCTACCGTGATTCTTGTTTTTATTGTTGTTTTTATAATTATTTTCTCTCATTTTAAGTCCCTTTCCGCAAAAGAGTACACTTTTCATTTTATTTCATCCTACATTATAACATATAATCTTCAATTTGTGTAGTCCTTTTTGAACTTTATTCAAACTTTTTCTCGACTTTTTTCTAAATAATTAGATATACTTTCAAATTTTTATTTATAGGGATGTTCGCACTCGTTTTTCGTGATTGTTTGGTCCACCTTTTCAAAGGTGTCGCTCCACGCGCAGTGGCGCGGGTACGGGGCGCGTAGCCCTGTAATCGGCATTTCTTTTTGGGAACTTTTTCTTTGTGCCTGTTT
>JAZRHW010000176.1:0-4705 GCA_045644965.1 Eubacteriales bacterium | reverse complement strand
CACGTAACTTACTTCTGGAACGGAAACAAGTCCGGCAAATTCTCCGAAGAACTTGAAACATATATCGAAATTCCTTCCGATGTTGTTCCCTTTGAACAGAGACCTTGGATGAAGTGTGCTGAAATCACCGATAAGCTCATTGAGTGTCTTGAAAGCGGAAAATACGCGTATCTTCGTGTAAACTTCCCCAACGGCGACATGGTTGGTCACACAGGTAATCTCGCTGCTACAAGATGCTCCATGGAAGCTCTTGACCTTCAGCTTAAGAGAATTATCGACGTGGTTGATAAACTTCACGGTGTTGCGCTCATCACTGCGGACCACGGAAATGCGGATGAAATGTACGAAATGGACAAAAAGACAAAGCAGCCCAAGCCTAACAAGGACGGCACATTTAAGTCCAAAACAAGCCACACTCTCAACCCCGTTCCCTGCATCATCTACGATAATTTCTACGCTGAAAATTACAGTGTAAAGGCTGACAACGGTCAGTTCGGCCTTGCAAACGTAGCGGCTACAATGGTAAATCTCCTCGGATACGAAGCACCTGAGGTTTGGAACGAATCCATTATCGAAGTAAAGTAATTTATAAACAAGATAGGGACTGTGTCATTCAGATGCAGAAGCCGTGAATTCGTTCTCGTCGGCGTACAAAGGTACGCCAGAGGTCGAAGTCGCGGCTAAAAAGCCACATAAAAATATAAGAAAACCGCCGATTTTGTTCGGCGGTTTTCAACATTATGAGAAAATTGCACGAAAAAGCTAGTGCATTTTTTCTCTTTTTTATTTTAGTGGCTTTTGTTATGCGCTAAATGACTCAGTCCCTTTTTTATGTGCAAGTTTTTTCAAGTAAATCAAGAACCTTTTTAAAGTCGTCGGGCAACTCCGACGTAAAGGTGCAAAGCATATCACTCTTTGGATGAGTTAGATGCAATTCCTTTGCGTGCAAGCACTGACCGTGGATACAGTCCTTGTGAAGCGCTTGAAATCTCGTTTTAGCACCACCGTAAACCTCGTCGCCGAGAAGCGGATGACCGAGATATGCCATATGAACTCTAATTTGATGAGTTCTTCCTGTTTCAAGCACGCATTGAATGTAGTCAAATCCGTGGTAGCGCTTGATAACTCTATAATGAGTTATTGCCTCGCGTGAGGTATATGCCTCATTTTTGATAACAGCCATCTTTTTTCTATCAACGGGATGACGTCCAATCGGCTCATTCACCGTTCCGTGAAGCTCCTTGAGATTTCCAATAACTATCGCGTGATATATGCGACTCACGGAGTGAGTTTTGAGCTGCTCGGATAATGAAAGATGTGCCGCATCATTTTTTGCAACGACCAAAAGACCGCTTGTATCCTTGTCAATTCTGTGAACGATACCGGGGCGCGCCACTCCGCCAATCCCCGAAAGTGAATCTCCACAGTGATATAAAAGCGCGTTGACGAGAGTTCCGTCGGGGTTTCCCGCCGCGGGATGAACCACCATACCCGTGGGCTTGTTGATCACAATGATATCATCATCCTCGTGAACAATGTCAAGCGGAATGTCTTGCGGCTCTACCTCGCAGGGCTCGAGTTCGGGATAAAAAATCTCGATAAGGTCGCCCTCGCGTATTTTATAATTTTTAGCTACAGTCTTAGAATTAACAAGCACCATCCCGCCTTCAACGAGCTTTGCTCCCGCGGAGCGGGAGATCTTTTCTCTCTCCGCTACCACGGTGTCAATTCTTTGTCCTATATCGTCTTCAATCAACTTCAGTATTCGTACATTCATTTTCAACAATTTCAGCCGCCGCAGCAAGCTTTTGTGCCTTTAATTTCTTAACTTCCCTAATTTCTTCAAGTATTACGGCAAGTGCCATAAGACCAACTCCCACGCAAACAAAGCTATCCGCTATGTTGAATGTGGCAAAGTGAATTTCCTTGCCCTCGGGGGTGCGCCAAATGATGAAATCAAGAAAGTCGATTACGTAACCGAGGAGTGTACGGTCGACCATATTTCCGATGCCGCCTCCCAGCACGAAGGAAAGAGAGAGGCAAAGGAGCTTGTCGCCCTTGCGGTTGTACCACAAATACACCGCCATAACAATGATGGCTACGGTGCTTATGCTCATAAAGATCCAGCGCTCGTCGGGATCATCAAACATACTAAATGCAGCACCCGTATTTCTCTTATAAGTGAAGTTAAAGAAACCCTCAATTACGGTAAATGATTCATGAAGATTGAGATTTATTACTGTAAGCCATTTTGTAAGCTGGTCAAAAAATACCACGCCCACTATTATCATAAGCCATACGAGCATTTCGTATCTCCTTATTCTTCAATAATTTTTCTACAACGCTCGCAGATAAAACCGTCCTCACTGAGAACACCCTCAGTTGAGTAAGACCAGCAGCGATCACACTTGTGGCCGTCAGCCTTTTCAACGAGAACTGCGATTCCGCTTTCAGTTTCAGTAAATGCACCTTCTACTGCAGCACCTGCCTCAACTGTTGCACCCGATACGATGAATACAGTTGCAAGATCATCCTTAAAGCTATCGAGGAGTGCTTTGTGCTCGTCATTATTTACATAAATAGTAACCTTTGCATCAAGGGATTTACCAATAAGCTTGGATGTACGAGCAAGCTCGAGTGCCTTCATAACGTCATCACGGAGTGTGAAGGGCTTGTTCCATCTTTCGCTCATGCCGCCAAATGTAAGCTCCTCGGAGTATTCGGGCATATTGTTGAGGAATACGCTCTCACGAGTCTCGCTTGAGCTGTGAGGCATTGCCTGCCAAATCTCTTCAGCTGTGAAAGAAAGCATGGGAGCGATAAGACGTGTCATACCGGAGATGATGAGATACATCGCGGTTTGTGCACTTCTTCTTGCCTTGCTGTCCTTCTTTTCAACGTAAACTCTATCCTTTGTAATATCGATAAAGAGCTTGGAAAGATCGTTTGTGCAGAAGTTGTTTACACTGTGATAAACAGTGTGGAATTCATATGTGTCGTAACCCTCACGGATAACCTTAGCAAGATTGTTAAGACGGCTGAGCGCCCACTTGTCGATCTCGTAAAGCTCGTCGATTGCAACCATATCCGTGTCGGGGTTGAAATCGTTGAGGTTTGCAAGGATGATACGGCTTGTATTTCTAATCTTTCTGTAAGTTTCAGAAAGCTGCTTGAAAATATTGTCGGAAACACGAACGTCAACACGGTAGTCGCTGGATGCAACCCAAAGACGAACAAGGTCCGCACCGTACTTTTTGATCATTTCCTCGGGAGCGATGGAGTTACCAAGGGACTTGTGCATCGCCTTGCCCTCTCCGTCAACTACCCAACCGTGAGTAAGAACTGTCTTGAAGGGTGCACCGCTGCCCACTGCACCAACTGCAGTAAGGAGGGATGACTGGAACCAACCTCTGTACTGGTCAGCGCCCTCAAGGTAAACGTCAGCCGCCTCACCGATCTCACGATAGAGGTCGGGTGCGCAGAAGTGGGATGAACCGGAGTCGAACCAACCGTCAAGTGTGTTGTGTTCCTTGCTGAAGTGAACGCCACCACAGTGAGGACAAACGAAGCCCTCGGGGAGAAGCTCACTAGCTTCCTTATCAAACCAAGCATTAGAGCCCTCAGCTCCAAAGATCTCGGATACTCTCTTAATTGTTTCGTCAGTACAAATAGCCTTACCGCAATCTTCACAGTAGAATACGGGAATGGGAAGTCCCCAATGACGCTGACGGGAGATACACCAGTCAGCTCTCTCGCGGATCATTTGCTCCATTCTATCGCCGCCCCACTCGGGAAGCCACTGAACGCCCTGACAAGCGGCAACTGCCTCGTCCTTGAATGCGTCAACGGAGCAGAACCACTGGGGTGTAGCACGGAAGATGATGGGATTCTTACATCTCCAGCAGTGAGGATATTCATGTTCGAATTCCTTGGATGCAAAGAGTGCACCACTCTCTACCATATCAGCGAGGATTGCCTTGTTGGATTCCTCATAGTAAAGACCTGCAAACTTGCCCGCATCCTTTGTTTGATAACCTCTGTCATCAACGGGAACGATGATCTCGATTCCGTATCTTTGGCAGGTATTGTAGTCGTCCGCACCAAATCCGGGAGCTGTATGAACGCAACCTGTACCGCTATCCATAGTAACGTAATCAGCATTGCAAATCAAGCTCTCACGTTCAAGGAAGGGGTGCTGTGCCTTCATCAATTCAAATTCTCTACCGGGCATTTTAGCAAGAACCTCATAGTTCTCAATGCCACCCTCTTCCATTGTCTTGGGAAGAAGTGCTTCAGCAACGATATAGCACTCGCCGTTCTCTGCTCTTGCTACAACGTAATCCTCATCGGGATTGAGCGCGATTGCAAGGTTACCGGGAAGAGTCCATGTTGTTGTTGTCCAAATGATAAAGTAAGTGTTGTTCTTGTCGCAAATACCATCAAGCTTGCCCTTGTCGTCATTTACGCGGAACTTAACGTAGATGGAAGTACATGTATCAGTTTTGTACTCGATCTCCGCCTCAGCAAGAGCAGTTTCGTCCTTGGGGCACCAGTAAACGGGCTTGAGACCCTTGTAAATATAGCCCTTCTTGAACATTTCACCGAATACGAGAACCTCTCTCGCCTCGAACTCGGGGCTCATTGTGAGATAAGGATGCTCCCAGTCAGCAACAACGCCAAGGCGCTTGAACTGACCCATCTGAAT
>JAZRHW010000175.1:0-3178 GCA_045644965.1 Eubacteriales bacterium | reverse complement strand
CTTGCAAAATACTATGTTGGCGATTACGTTGCGTCCCCCATTTGCAATATGCACGACGGCGCGGCTGCAACTTTCTCCACTGCATCTTACTTCTTTGATGATGATGGCGTTTTGGCTCACGATACACAAATTATCAAGGACGGAATTCTCGTAGCAGGCATTTCCGACCTTGTTTCCGCTACCGAGCTTGGTACGGAGCCCACGGGCAACGGCCGCCGTCAGTCCTACAAGAGAAAGGCATACTCACGTATGACCAATACCTTCTTCTGTCCCGGCAAGGACAAATTGGAAGATATGATTGCGTCCATCAAGCACGGATATATGCTCTTTGAAACGAACAACGGTATGGAAGACCCCAAGAACTGGCAAATACAGTGTACTGCTGAATACGGTATCGAAATTGTTGACGGTAAGCTCACCGACAACTACGTTTCTCCCGTTGTTATGAGTGGTTCAGTTCCCGAATTGCTCAAGTCCATTTCCATGGTGTCCGACGATTTTAAGATTATCGGCGCAGGCTCTTGCGGCAAGGGATACAAGGAGTGGGTTCGCGTTTCCGACGGCGGCCCTGCATTGAAAGTGAGGGTAAAATTGGCATGAGAAATAAAATTATTGATATACTTAAAAACACAAGTGGCATCTCCGATTGGAGAGTGTTGTCCACGAGAACCGAGTCAACGGAGCTTTTCTTTGTTCATAAGGATCTTGAAACAGTTAGAAGCACCGACACTACCGATATCAAGGTGAGTGTATATGTGGCACACGACGGTGCTCTCGGTGAGGCGACCTTCTCGGTTTATGCATCCTATGGCGACGAACAAATTAAGGAAGAAATAGAAAAGGCAAAAAAGAAGGCTAACATTATTGCCAATCAGCCTTATTCGCTCCCTGAAAATGAGCAGGGTGAGTATGTATCCGCTTCTAATTTTGCAAGCTACAAGTCACACGAGTTAGCTTCCTTAATCTCCGACGCCTGCTTTGAGGCGGATAATGTTGAGAATGGCTCAATTAATGCTCTTGAGATCTTTGTTTATAAGGATATAATTAAGGTTACCAATAGCCGAGGTATTGACAAGACACAAATCAAGTATCGAGCTATGGTTGAGGCAATCCCCACCTTTAATGGTGCGGAGAGTGTTGAGCTTTATGAGCAGTACAACTTTACGGAATTTGATCGCAAGCTCGTTGTTGAAGAAATCGCTAAAAAGATGCGCGAGGTTAAGGATAGATACGAGGCGAAGCCGCCCGTGGCAAAGCTTTCTTGCCCTGTGATTCTTGATGCGCCCGAGCTTGAACAGCTTATCGGCAATTATATTGGCGAGCTTAATTTCAGTGCGGTTTATCAGCATGCAAATTCCTTCTCCGTAGGCGACGATATTCAAAAGAATTCAAATGGCGACAGGCTCACCGTTACTATGTGTGGTGAGGTTACCGGTAGTGTGCGCTCATCCGCGTTTGACGGCGACGGTGTAACACTTGTTTCTCGCAAGATAATTGAGAACGGTACCGCAATCGCACTTTGGGGTGGTACTCGTTACGCGCAGTATCTTGGAGAGGTGCCCACGGGTAATCTCGGTTGTGTTGCCGTTGAGTGCGGTACGCTTACTGATGCCGAAAAGTCAAGTAAACCCTATTTCCGATGCGCTTCAATGTCGGGACTTCAGGTGGAAATCAACAATGACTATATCGGTGGTGAGGTTCGCCTTGGATACTATTTTGACGGTGAACGCGAAATTCCCGTTACGGGTATTTCCATCAGTGGAAAGCTCAGTACAGCTCTTGCGAACATGCGCCTTTCAAACGAGGCGGTAACTTATGAGAGTTATAATGGCCCGAAATGTGCAATTTTTGAAGGAATTGAGATAGTATAAAAAGAAAATGAAAAAGCACCTCGAAAGAGGTGCTTTTTATTATTTGTTGTATTTTTTATATGCTTCGTTAATAAATTCCTGCTTTGCCTCGGGGGTATTCTTGAGAGGAAATTCAATTCCCATGTTCTCATATTTTTCAAGGCAGAGCTTTCGGAAGGGAAGAAGCTCAATTTTTTTAACACAGGAATACTGCTCTCTAAGCTCGAAAAGTTTTTGGAGCGAGTCGTCGTTATCATTAAGAGACGGTATCACCACATGTCTTATCCAAGTGGGTTTTTTAATTTTTTGAAGATATTCAAGAAATTCTTCTGCTTTCTTCATCTCCATCTTGGTGTGCTTGAGGTAATCATCCTCATTGGTATATTTAAAATCAAGAAGCGCAAGGTCGCAAAACTTGAGCAATTCCTTGACGGTCTCGTTAAGAATACAACCACTTGTGTCAAGAGCCACGTGTATTCCATTGAGCTTTAGCTCTCGAAACAATTCAAGCAAAAACTTGGCTTGCATAAGCGGTTCTCCACCGGAGACGGTTACACCGCCCTCGCTTCCGTAATATGTCTTATAGCGAAGAATCTTTTTTATGAGCGCATCTACGCTCATTTCCTCTCCCGCGCTGAAATCCCAAGTATCAGGATTGTGACAGCAGGCACAACGAAGGGGACAACCCTGCATAAAAATAACCGAGCGAACTCCGGGGCCGTCCACCGTTCCAAGTGATTGGAACGAGTGGATTCTACCCGTATTTTTATTACATTGATTCATGGAATGTTCTTGAGATAACCTCTCTCTGCTGTTCCTTGGAGAGACGGCAGAAGTTTACTGCGTATCCGGAAACGCGGATTGTGAGGTTGGGATATTTTTCAGGATTCTCGTAAGCATCCATAAGTGTTTGTCTATTAAGAACGTTTACGTTGAGGTGGTGAGCATTCTGACGGAAGTAACCGTCGAGAATGTCGGTGAGGTTCTTAATTCTTTGTTCCTCTGTTTTACCAAGTGCCTCGGGAACGATGGAGAAGGTATTGGAGATACCGTCCATAGCATCGTTATAAGGCATTTTGGATACGGAGTTAAGGGATGCAAGCGCACCGTTGAGCTCTCTATTGTGCATGGGGTTAGCACCGGGAGCGAATGCCTCGCCTGCTTTTCTTCCGTCGGGAGTAGCACCTGTCTTTTTACCGTAAACTACGTTTGATGTGATAGTGAGAACGGAAAGAGTATGAATAGCATTTCTATAAGTGGGAGTCTTGCGAAGCTCTCTCATCATTCTACGGATAACCTTTTGACCAATTTCGTCAACTCTATCGTCG
>JAZRHW010000174.1:0-13058 GCA_045644965.1 Eubacteriales bacterium | reverse complement strand
ATTCTTTGCGACCACCCCGAGGTGGACGTGGTGCAAATTCAGTTCAACTATGCGGACTATGATGACCCATCCGTTGAATCAAGAAAATGCTACGAGGTATGCCGAAAACACGGCAAGCCCGTAATAGTAATGGAACCCGTTAAGGGCGGTCATCTTGTAAATCTTCCCTACAGGGCAAAGGCGGTGTTCTCTTCCCTTGGCGATATGTCCCCTGCCAGCTATGCCATTCGCTTTGCAGCAAGCTTCGAAGGTGTATTTATGGTGCTTTCAGGTATGGGAAATATGGATATGATGAATGACAACCTTTCCTATATGAAGAGCTTTGAGCCGCTTAACGCTACCGAATTAGAGGCAATAAACAAGGTTCTCGACATAGTTAAGGAGCAAGGCACTATTCAATGTACCTCTTGCCGATATTGCGTGGACGGATGCCCTATGAATATTCCGATTCCCGACCTTTTCGCTTGTATGAACGGCAAAAAAATGTGGAATGCATGGAACTATTTTTCATACTATAAATCCATCACAAATGAAGGCGGCGCTGCAAGCTCCTGCATTGAATGTGGCGCGTGCGAAGAAGCTTGCCCGCAGCATCTACCAATCCGAGAACTACTCAAGGAAACCGCAAAGGAATTTGAAAACAAATAACAAAAACCGCTTGGCAAAAGCCAAGCGGTTAATTTTATTTACTTATTTTTTAGCAACTTTCTTCATACAAATAGCGGTTCTTGAAGGAAGGTAAATAGGAAATTCACAAAATTCATTTGTTGAATAAACCATATTTTCGCTCGCTCTATCCCAGCCACCGAACTCGTGTCTATCAGTCGAGAACACAACCTTGTAATGTCCCTTTTTGTTCATTTTAAGGTTGTAGCCCCAATAATCGTTGGTGGGATGGAAGTTGAATACATAAATAAGATTATTTCTCTCGAACATCATAATCTTATTATCGTCATCTATCTGCAACCAGTGGGGCTCACCGTTGAAGATCTTATGTTCCTTGGCAAGCTTAACCATCTCGTTGTCAAACTTGAGAAGCTCGGAATATTTAAGGTTTGGATCATCCGCAAGATGCCACTGACGGCGGCAATAGAAGTGGGACCAACCGTTGCCCTCGCGTGGGAAGTCGATCCATTCGGGATGACCGAACTCGTTACCCATAAAGTTAAGATAACCTTCTCCGCCAAGAGACATTGTAATAAGGCGAATCATTTTGTGAAGTGCCATGCCGCGATCAATTATATGGTTTTGACACCACTTACCCATATCGGTGTACATAGCCGCATCACAAAGACGGAAAATGAGCGTCTTATCTCCAACGAGCGCTTGGTCGTGGGACTCCGCATAGCCGATATACTTTTCCTGGGGACGTCTGCCTGTAAGCTCGCACCAAATGTGCCACATGCCCCAATCCTCGTCACGCACGTCCTTGGTAAGACGAATCCACATATCGGGTGAACCCATTGCAAGACGGTAATCAAAACCGATACCACCCTCGCTAACGGGCAAGCACATACCGGGCATTGCGCTCATATCCTCAGCAATTGTAATCGCATTGGGATTTACCTCATAAATAAGGTCGGTAGCAAGCTGAAGGTAAGTTACTGCTTCAGTGTCAGTGTTGAGTGAGAAATATTTGCTATAATCAGTGAATGCAGTGCCAAGACCGTGATCGTGGTAGAGCATTGAGGTTACACCGTCAAAGCGGAAGCCGTCGAAGTGATATTCCTCCATCCAAAACTTAAGGTTGGAAAGAAGAAAATGAATAACCTCGGGTTTATCGTAGTTGAAAAGTTTTGTTCCCCAAGCAGGATGATCTCCACGGGAACCTGCGTGGAAGTATTGAGTTACTGTTCCGTCAAACTCGGCAATACCCTCGTTTGTATTGCTAACCGCGTGTGAGTGTACCACGTCAAGAAGAACGGCAATACCCATCTCGTGCGCGGTATCAATAAGCTTCTTAAGATCGTTGCACTTGCCGAATTTAGAGGAAGCCGCAAAGAAGCTGGAAACCTGATATCCAAAGGAGCCGTAATAGGGATGCTCCATAATCGCCATAATTTGAATGGTGTTGTATCCCGCTGCCTTTACTCTCGGCAAGGTATACTCAGTAAACTCGCGATAAGTACCCATACCCTCGCGCTCCTGCGCCATACCGATATGAGTTTCATATATAAAGAGCTTTTTCTGGGGCTTGAAATTCTTTTTCTTCCATACAAATTCGCCCTCGTCAACGATAGCGCCACTCCAAGAGTAATCGTGCTTGTCCTGCACTACTCTCTTACAGTAGGAAGGAATTCTATCAAGGTATCTATCGCCATTTCTAATAATAGCCTTTACGCGACATTCATCCCAAAGAGTATGCTTACCCTCAATAAAGATTTCAAATATTCCGTTACCAAGGTTGTTAAGGCGGTGTGACCATCTATTCCAACCGTTAAAGTCGCCCATAAGCCACATTTCATCTGCTGCGGGCGCCCATTCGCGATAGAACCAACCATTATTTACTTTATGAAAACCAAAATAGTGATGTCCATTAGCAAAGTCGGACAAGCTGCCATTCTCGCCTACAAGCTGTCTTTTCTTGTTGTAATAGTTGTCCATTCTGAGCTGAATGTCACTCTCAAATGGCAAAAGCGAGGGGTCATATTCAAAAATCTTATAGCTCATAATTACCTCCACAGAGTTTATGTTTTAATTATAAACCCTTTTTCACTCATTGTCAAGAAAAAAAGCCGATAATCTGTCGATTATCGGCTTAAAGTTTTATTTAGTTAACTGTTGTTTTTGATATTGAAGCATATAGAGGTCGTAATATCTTCCGCGCTTTGCAAGAAGCTCGAAATGATTACCCTGCTCCACTATCTCACCGTGCGAAAGAACTATGATATTATCCGCGTGCTGAATAGTTGACAAACGGTGCGCAACTATGAGCATTGTGCCGATATTCATCATCTTTTCAAGGGAGTCCTGAATAAGAAGCTCGGTCTCGGTGTCGATATTTGCAGTCGCCTCGTCAAGAATCATAACACTCGGCTTGTGAATAATGGTTCTTGCAAATGACAAAAGCTGACGCTGACCTGCGGAGAAGTTATTACCTCTCTCACGAACCTCCTCGTCAAGTCCGCCCGTAAGCTTATCGATAAAGTGGTTCGCATTAACGTACTTGCAAGCCGCCATAATCTCCTCGTCGGTAAAGCTGTCCTCACGAAGCACGATATTGGATCTAATTGTACCCGAGAACAAGAATACATCCTGAAGCATCTGTCCGAAGTGGCGACGCAAGGAAGAAATCTTAATATTCTTAATATCAATTCCATCAATGAGGATTTGTCCCTTTTGGATATCGTAGTTACGGCAAATAAGTCCGAGAATAGTAGTCTTGCCACTTCCCGTCGAACCAACGAAGGCAACGGTGTCCTTCGCCTTTATCTTAAAGGAAACGTCCTTGAGAACCCATTCCTCGCCCTCATATGCAAACCATACGTTCTTAAACTCGATATTACCCTCAACGTGTTCAAGCTCGATAGCGCCTTCAGTATCCTGCACCTCGGGAACCATATCCATAATGGTGAATATCTTCTCCGCGGATGCGAATGCGCTTTGAAGTCGGTTAAACTGATCCGCAAGGTTCTGAATAGGATCAAAGAAGGTCTGAATGTAAATATAGAAGGAAACGAGCACGTCGGACGTGATAACAAGGCCCATAAAGCCCACGTCCTTGATATATCCCTTTGCCGCAAAATAGAACAGGCAAAGCTGGCTTGAAACGTAGAGCATATAAATAATGGGACGGAAGATACTGAAAACGAATATCTGGTCGCGCATTGCCTTGCCGAGCTTATTATTTTTGGCAATACACTCGTTCTTTTTTCTATGCTCCTGATTGAAGATCTGAATTATCTTGATGCCGGAAAGGTTTTCGGAAAGGAAGGTGTTGATATCCGTAGTACCGTCCTTAACACGTCTGAATGCTCTTCTTGAAAACTTACGGAAGATAAGTGTAAAGAAGAATATGAACGGAACGAAGCAAAGCACCATAAGCGTAAGCGCATAGTTGAGCATAAACATAGCAACGACTATTGCGATTACAAGGAAGATGTTCTTGATAAGGTTAGTGAGAATTTGAGTGAACATCATCGAGATCGCGTTGGTATCGTTTGTAACACGGGTTACGAGCTTACCAACGGGCATATGGTTGAGCTGTGAGTGAGAAAGGCTTTCGATATGTGTGAAAACGTCCTCACGAAGCGCAGAAAGGATCTTTTGACCTATCTTCTGCAAAATTATCGCCTGAATATATTGGAACACAAGCGACGTGATGAGAATAATAGCATAAATTGCTATATACATCAATAGCTCGTTCATCTCAAAATCAGTGTCAAGGAATTTAATAATGAATCCCATAAGACGTGGAGAGATAACGCTGTAGGCTATTGAGAATACCATAAGAAGTCCAACGATGATAAATTTACCTATATGGGGCTTTCCGTAACGAAGCAAACGCTTCATTATTTCGGTATCCTTCATATTTCTATCAAAGCCGATGGCTTCTTTATCATTTTTTATCGTCATATAGGCGATAGTAAATATCACACTGAAGAGTCCAAGCACACCGCCTACAAACAGGAGAGGAAAATATTCGTACATATTAGTTACCCTCCTTCTCTTCTTCAAGCTTTTGAAGCTCTACCATAACCTTATAATCGGGGCAGGTCTCGATAAGCTCATTATGTGAACCGACTGCAGCTATCTTACCTTCATCAACGAAGATTATCTTGTCCATCTTTTCAACGGTTGAAATTCTATGAGCGATAAGGATAGTTGTTCTACCGCGTCTATTCTCGCGGAGATTGTCGATAATCACCTTCTCCGTTTTTGTGTCAACGGCACTTACGGAGTCGTCAAGGATAAGTATGGACGCCTCTTTCATAAGAGCACGTGCAATAGAGATTCTCTGCTTTTGTCCGCCCGAAACCGTAACTCCGCGCTCGCCAAGCACAGTTGCATACTGCTCGGGAAATTCGGAGATATTTTCGTGAACGTCGGAGAGCTTTGCAGCTCTTACTACTTCGTCGGAGGAAGCAGCATCGCGTGAAAACGCGATATTATTTTCAATCGTATCGCTGAACAGGAAATTGTCCTGCGGAACGTATGCGCAAAAATTACGAAGTGTTTTGATCGGAATAGTATTTACGTCCCTACCATCAATAAACAAGCAGTCGTCGGGTACGTTATAAACACGGAGGATAAGATCCACTATAGTCGTCTTGCCCGAGCCGGTTTTACCGATAATACCCACGTTTTCGCCTGCGTTGATTTTAAAGCTGATGTTTTCAAGAACATTGTAATCACCGTCGGGATACATAAAGTCAAGATTTTTGAACTCGATATCGCCCTTGATAAATTCCACGTTTTCAACGAACTTTGCGTCGCTAACGTCGGGCTTTGCATCAAGAAGCTCTGAAATTCTCTTAAGCGATGCTTTGCCTCGGCTCGTCATATCGATAAGCATCGACATTGCCATTACGGGCCAAACAATGGAGGTGAAATAGCTGTTGAATTCCAAAAGCTCACCAACCGTGAATTTACCCGTATATACGAGATATCCGCCGTATCCGAGGATAATGCAAATAACCGATTGAACGAAAAACGTTACTGATATATGAAGAAGTGTTGATATCTTTGTGAATTCAATATTGATATCCTCGTTCTCTTTGTTGAGCTTTTTGAATGCCCAAAGCTCCTTAAATTCCTTAACGAAGGCCTTAATAACTGCAATTCCCGAGAAATTCTCCTGTGTGAAGTCGGAGAGCTGTGAGAACTTTTCCTGTCTCTGTTCCCACTTTTTCGTCATAAATTTACCAACAAATGAACCTACCGCAAAAAGAAGGATCATGGGAATAAAGGCGAGAACTGTGAGGAATGAGTCAAGGCTCGACATCTTATATATCGCAAGACCCGTCATTGCAATCGCATCAACGAGCATCAGAGTTCCGTCACCGAAACATTCATTTATGGTGCTGAGGTCATTTGTAAAGAGAGACATCATATTGCCGACCTTATTAACCTGATAATACTGCTGAGAAAGATCCTTGCAATGATCAAACATTCTTTCGCGCAGGTCGGTCTCCACCTTTATAGCGGTACCGAACATACAAATTCTCCACAAAAATCTTCCCGCAGCGATAACGAGAATAGTAAATATCATTGGAGCGCATATTTTGTCAAGCAAGAAATTAAGATCAAACGGAACGTAAACTCCGTCCACCTTGATCATTCCGTCTTCACTGCCGAGACCCGATACAATGTAATTGTAAAATTCGGGTATTTCGAGCTGAAAGAAGTCGACGGCAACAAGAGCTATTACGCCGAGCAAGAGAGCCCAAAAATGCTTGATATAATACTTGTTAACGTATCTTCCAAAAACCATTGGCATTACCTCCCCTTATAAAAAATCTAAATTAAATTATATCACAAATAATTATCGTATGCAATATTATTGCTAAAAATATACTCATTTTTCTTTATTTTACAATTTGTTCATACAAATTACAATTTTCAATAATAATTGATTTAGTTTTTAAGAAAATCATATTGTATAGCACTTCAATTTGTGATAAAATTATTAAGTTATCAAATTATCGGGAGATAAATTATGAAATATTTCATTTATATTACAATGGCGGTCATTGCAATTGTTTTGCTTACCGCTTACATATGCTTTGTAAAGGTTTTCATTACCCCAAAGCGTAAAAAGCTCGGTAAGGATGAATATGACTTTCCCCCAGGGGAGATATACCAACCCTTTTACCCACAAATGAAGAAATGGACTGACAATATCCGCTTTATGAAGCGAGAGCTTGTTCAAATAACTTCCTTTGACGGACTAAAGCTCCGTGGATATTACTATGAATATTCCCCAGGCTCTCCTCTTGAGCTTATCTTTCACGGCTACGGCGGTAACGCGGAGCGCGACCTATCGGGTGGTGTTGAAAGATGCTTTGCCCTTGGCAGAAGCGTAATCCTTATCGACCAGCGAGGCGCAGGTATGAGCGAAGGTAGAGTATGCAGCTTTGGAATTAATGAACGTCGCGACTGTCTTGAATGGATAAAGTTTGCAACTGCGAAATTCGGAAGAAAGCGTCCCATCATCATTGGCGGTGTTTCAATGGGCGCAGCAACGGTTATGATGGCCTCAGGTGAAAACCTGCCTAAGAACGTAGTTTGCGTAATGGCGGACTGCGGCTACTCCTCTTCCAAGGAAATTATTAAGAAGGTAGTTCGAGAAATGAAGCTTCCCCCGACTCTTATCTACCCCTTCATTCGCCTCGGTGGTATGCTCTACGGTAAATTTGACATTGAGGAGACCACTCCAGTGGAAGCCGTGGCGCGCTCTCGCACACCTATTGTGTATCTTCACGGAGATGACGACGATTTTGTTCCCCACGCAATGAGTGTTGAGTGCTTCAATGCAACAAAAGCTCCCAAAAAGCTCGTTACAATAGAGGGCGCAGGTCATGGCCTTGCATTTCCTCAAAATCCTGAAAAATACGTGGAATCGCTCCGCGAATTTGAAACCGAAGCAAATCTATTCAACAAATAAAAACAAAGGAGAATTCAAACGAATTCTCCTTTTATATTATTCTTCACAAAACGGGTCAAAAGTCAATACCAAACCCTCGTCAGTCAATTTATATGCATCAAGATCAAGATTTCTCTCAAGAGGCATATTTTTCACGCTTTCGAAACGGTCAATGGGCGCAGGAATTGCCCTGCCACTCTTTATTTCCTCGATAAGCTCTTCTATGGTGGAAATCTTCTTTTGAAGCGCCACTCCCGATACCACTTCCCTATTTTCAATATCATGCACGTCGCTGCCACCCGTCATGGGAAGACCAAGGTTTTTTGCGTACTCATATGCTTGACGGGAATATCTATCGTTGTGTCCGATATTGAGCACCTCTATCGCGTCAACATAGTCAACAGATAGACGAATGTCGGAAATGTAGTAGCAAACTCTAAAGGGGTGTGCCTGAATAACATATCCGC
Organism: Eubacteriales bacterium; assembly: GCA_045644965.1. Classification (GTDB taxonomy): domain Bacteria; phylum Bacillota; class Clostridia; order Oscillospirales; family CAG-272; genus RGIG4608. Next base: position 5,006 of record JAZRHW010000174.1, on the reverse strand, counting down.
CCGCTGCACGAATGTACTTAAAAAACTCAACGCGCTTCATATCCCTAATCTCGGGATGCTCCCTGAGCCATTCGGGTGAGATACCAAGAACGATATATTCATCAGTGCCGTTATTAAATTTTTGCTCAAAGCCGAAAAGAACTGTGAAATCGTATTTTTCCGCTTCTTTTTTTGCTCGGTAATATCCATCACAAAATTCGTCAATAAACACTTCCCAAGGAAGACTTCTATCCACCGAGGTATTGCCGTGATAAAAGTGATCGGTTATCACCATTCCCGAGTAGCCCTTGTCAACGTAAAACTTTATATAATCCTCAGGCGCAACAAGCGAACACAGGCTTGCCGCATTCGTGTGCGCGTGCATTTCGTAGTAAAACATTTCTTCTCCATTTCAATGAAAACATTATTCAATTAATTATATACTATTATGCGAAAATTGTCAATAAATATCACAGTGCATTTTTTTGGCAGTTGACAAAATGACTCGAATGTGGTAAAATATTTCGGTAATAAAATTTTATGGAGGAAAAAATGGTTAAATTATTTGAACTTATTTGGCATAGCTTTTTAGATACACTCACACTTGTTCCCTTCTTGTTTTTGACATATCTCCTTATGGAGTATCTCGAGCACAAGGCAGGGGGCGCTGCAGAAAAGGTGCTTAAGCGCTCGGGACAGTTCGGCCCCGTGATCGGCTCAACCCTTGGTTTGCTTCCCCAGTGTGGCTTCTCATCAGCCGCTGCAGGACTTTATAGCGCGCGCGTTATTTCGCTTGGAACTCTCATTTCAGTATTTCTTGCAACAAGTGATGAGATGATCGCAATTTTCATCTCCCGCGGTACAGATCTCATTCTTCTTCTCAAGGTTCTCCTTGTAAAGTTCGCAATAGCACTTATCGCAGGATTTGCAGTTAACCTCGTTGTATACTTGATACATAAGCGCAAGGGCATTACCGAGGATACAAAGATCCACGAGCTTTGCGAGCGCGAGAACTGCAAATGCCACCACGATCTCCTTAGATCCACCCTTACTCATACGGGCAAGATTTGCGGATTTATCTTCATTTTTACATTCGTACTCAATTTCCTTGTTTACTTTGTGGGTGAGAGCAATATAGCACTCCTCGTTATTGACAAGCCCATTCTTGCAAATATACTTGCGGCAATAGTTGGTATTATCCCCAACTGCGCGTCAAGTGTTATTATCAGTGAGCTTTTCGTTGAGGGTGTAATTAGCGCAGGCGCGCTCCTCTCCGGCTTGCTTGTGAATAGCGGTGTGGCTCTTGCGGTGCTCTTCCGAAACAACAGACCCAAGAAGAATACTTGGATTATCGTAGCAATTCTCTTTGCAATTTCCGTACTTGTGGGAATCGTAGTTGACCTCACTCCTATTTCTCAATGGCTTGCAATTTAATAAAAAATATAAGGCGTTCATTTGAACGCCTTTTGTTTTTTTATTTATGCTTTTCTACAGTGCACTTCGGATGATGGGGTGGTGCGTAGATCGAAGAAATCTTAAGCGTTCCCCTGCCGCAATTTGTGATATTGTGCCAAGTTCCTGCGGGAATGAACACACTGTCCCCCTCACAAAGTCGCTTTTTGTTCCACATGCAATCGTGGGAGTTGCCCGTTGTAATTAGTGCATTACCGCGCTCCACTCTAATATATTGGTCAGTATCGTCGTGGCACTCAACTCCAATGTCCTCTCCGCAGCCCAGTGACATAAGAGTCATTTGCAAATACCTTCCCGTCCAATAGCTCATCCTAAAATCAGTGTTTTTTATAGCCGCTTTGCCAACGCTTGTCACGAATACCTCGCCGCCATGCTCGTTCTTGCATCTTAAATCACATCTATCATAATAATACTTGTCGTCATATACGGGCGGCATTGTGTTGCCCTGGCAATCATAGCGCCTATCGTTTTGCGCATAATTGTTATTGTTGTTGCCGCATATTCCATATCCAACGTCATTATGACCGCATACACCGTGTCCTACGTCATTATGACTGCACGCACCGTGTTCCCGGCGGTATCTCATATTGTTGCATATATGCTCATTGTAAGAATGTTTATCCATAGTCAAACTCCTTTAATTGTGTTATCATTACATTATATGCGGATATAAAAAAATCGCTCACCGTAGTGAGCGATTTTTTATGTAATTAAATTATCTTCTCTTGAATGCGCCAAAGATGTTGTCGAAATCAAGGTCGTCGGAATCCTCAACCTTTTCTTCCTTCTTTTCAACTTTCTTTGCTTCAACCTTCTTTGTAACCTGAGCTGCTTCATCCTCAAACTTCTTTTCAAAGCCTGTAGCGATGATAGTAATTCTCATTTCATCCTCAAGCTCGGGATCAAATGCAACACCCCAGATAACGTTAGCATCGGGATTAGCTTCAGCTGCGATCATTGTAGAAGCAACGTCAACGTCCTCAAGTCCAACGTCGGGAGAAGCTGTAATGCTGATAAGTACACCGGAAGCACCCTTAATGGATGTTTCAAGAAGGGGACTGGAGATAGCAGCCTTAGCAGCAAGCTCAGCCTTATCCTTACCTGTTGCATTACCAACACCCATGTGAGCATAACCTGCATTCTTCATTACGGATGTAACGTCAGCAAAGTCAAGGTTGATGAATGCGGAAACATTAATAAGCTCGGAAATGCTCTGTACACCGCGACGAAGAACGTCGTCAGCAGCTTCGAATGCATTTGCGAGAGTAATTCTTGTATCGCTTGTCTGTTTAAGACGTTCGTTAGGAATAACAACGAGAGCGTCTACGTAGGAAGAAAGAGCGGCAATACCGTCTTCAGCCTGATTCATTCTTCTTGTACCCTCAAAAGCGAAGGGCTTAGTTACGATAGCAACTGTAAGAATGTCCATCTCTCTTGCGATTCTAGCAACTACGGGAGCTGCACCTGTACCTGTGCCACCGCCCATACCTGCAGTAATGAAGCACATATCTGCGCCTGCAAGAAGGTTCTTAATATCGTCAACAGATTCCTCAGCGGAGCGAGTACCGATAACGGGGTTAGCACCTGCGCCAAAGCCCTTTGTTACCTTTTCACCGATAACGAGCTGAACGGATGCATCACTTCTCTTAAGTGCCTGTCTGTCTGTGTTGATAGCAATAAACTCAACGCCTCTGATGTTAGTATTGATCATACGGTTAACTGCGTTGTTACCGCCGCCGCCGACACCAATAACTTTAATATTAACGCCACTGCTCATGCTGTCGTCATGTTCAAAAATCATTATAATATCCTCCAAATTTCACAATATAGTAGAAGTTCGTCCAATATATATAATAATATATTTTTATAATAAAAGCAATAGTTTTTTAATATTTTTTATAAAATTTTAGCATTTTTTTATTATTTTTTGCCAAAATCGAACTCCTCGAGGATACTTTCTTCACTGACGTGTCTTAAAAACACGTTTCTTTTATCGGTTGCGTTAATAATCGAGCTTTGATCCTTTTTAAAATGCTCCGAAAAGCACACCTGATAGCAGGCAAAAATCTTGTCCTCAATATCGGTCATAGCGCCAATTATAAGCTTGTGCTTTTTGGAAATTACGAAGGAAAGATTAAATCTATCTTCAACGTCAACAAGGCTCAAATAACTGTAAAAACCGTGATTTTTCAGGTGCCCAATAAGCTCGTCCGCCCTGCTTATATCATCTCCCGAAAGGATGTCGCCAACTTGTCCGGAAACAGGATTTTCCAACTTGATATATATACAGTTTAAAACTGCAACTTCGGGAGCGGTTTCAACAATTTCAAGTATCTCAAAATCCGCATTAACGTAACAAAATCCATTCTTGTGTGCGAGAAGATAAATTTCCTTAAATTGAGTAATTTCAATCACAACTCTATTTGGAAAGTATGCATTTATCTCAACATTTTCAAGATAAGGATATCGTTCAAGAAGCAACTTTTCTGCCCTATTCTCATTGATAAAGTAAAGCCTGCTTCCCTCTTTAATGCCGGATGCTTCTATGATCTCGTTATAGGTGTATTTACTATCGCCCAAGATCTCAATTTCAGTTACCGGAAAGAGCAAGAGCACGAGAGATACCACAATGCCGAGCGCGAGTAGAATAGCAAGAATTATACACAAGATGGCAAGAGTTTTTTGCCATCTTGTGCCATTCAACATCTCGCCAATTCTTGATAATTTATTTTCATTCATAATTACTTTTTGTCAACAAGATTCAAAATCTCGTTATAAATAACCTTGTTTGCATCATGGTTAGCAAAGCTGCTAATGTTCTCAGCAAGAGATGCTCTCTTGTCGCTATCGGCAATTAGTTGTCTAAGTTCGGAGCCAAACACTTCCCCGTTCAACTCGGATTCTTGAATCATAACCACCGCTTCAGCATCAGCGAGTACCTTGGCATTTTTGTACTGATGATTGTCAACCACGTTGGGAGACGGAATCATAAGGCATGCCTTCTTCATCACAGCAAGCTCGGAGATGGTCATAGCACCCGCGCGGCAAATAATAACGTCAGCAGCGCTCATTCTCACGTGCATATCGTGAATATACTCAAGAAGCATGAGGTTTTTGCAAGTGTCAAGTCCTGCCTTGTTGTACTTTTCGGTGAATTCCTTGAAGTAATTTCTACCCGTGCAAAGATGGCAAACCACTCTTTCGTTTCCACGAAGGTGATTTTTCATATATTCAAAGGTCATATCGTTAATGGTTTGAGCGCCAAGACTACCGCCGAAAGCAAGGACGTAAACCTTATCTTCCGCAATACCGAGTTTTTCCCTAGCCTTCGCATAATCGTATCCGCCAAAACCACCGCGGAGAGGATTGCCAACGTGAACAACATGATTTTTATTCTTGATATACTTTTCAGTATCCTTGAAATTCACAAGAATTTTGTCGAGCGAGCCTTGAAGCTGCTTTATCGCAAGACCGGGGCGCGCATTTGACTCATGAGCAATGGTGGGAATACCCATCTTTGCGGCAACGCGGAGCGCGGGCCAGCAAACGTATCC
>JAZRHW010000173.1:0-4213 GCA_045644965.1 Eubacteriales bacterium | reverse complement strand
TTTTTCGAGAGTAGAGGGGAGAACTATCTCTTTTAAGTTAGAGTTGGCAAATGCCTGATAACCGATTTCGGTAATTCCCTCGTGCAAAACGACGGTTTCGACGCCCGAGTTGTGAAATAATTCGTCCGGAACGGTAGTCATAGCTTTGGGAATTGTAAACATTTTCAGACTCTTACATCCCGTAAAAGCTCCTCTCTCAATATATAGAACGGAGTCGGGAATGTTGATTTCCTTGAGAGATTCACAATCCTCGAATGCCCAATAACCAATAATTTTGAGTCCTTCAGGCAACTCAACTCGTGCAAGAGTTTTCACACCTCTAAAAGCATATGTATCAATATATTTGAGATTTGGACCAAATGTGAGCTCGGTTATTTTCGTGCCGGAAAATGCAGACATCTCAATTTTTTCGAGAGAAGTTGGCATATTTATATCACTTAGAGAGTAACAACCACTGAAAGCAAGGGCTCCGATATGCGTGATTGTATCAGGAAGCACCACGCGCTCGAGGGAGGTAAGATTTGAAAACACCGCGCTATCAATGGCTGTAACAGGCTTACCTTCGTAGGTGTTTGGAACAACTATTTCCTTATGCTCCAAATTATATTGCCAGCCATCCTTCCAGACGGTGCGTTGAACGCCTGTAACCGTATATCCGCCCTGATCGTTTTCAACAAAAGAGAGGTACTGCGTGCCCATAATTCCAGTCAGAGAGTCACCCAAATTCTCAAGATCGCCGCTTCCTATAAGTGAAACGGATGCAACGACAAGCACCCACGGTGTGAGCTGCATAAGTAGAAAAATAACAATAAATAAAGCCGTCTTTGCTCTTGAGTTCATCATTTCACCCCCTCTAATATAGTTCCAATAATATTTTATCATATCTTATGTGTCAAAATCAATAGAAAAGACAAAATTTGTTTTGCCATTACTTTTTTGAAAAAAAGTAGGCAAAAAACTTTTATGGAGCTTCGCGGTTGTTGCCATTTTATTCGCATTTAACATTCGCCGCGCGGTACAACCGTAGTGCGGCAAAAGATAGGCAAAAAGCTTTTTTATCAGCTTCGCCATTATCGCAATAAAGGATTGCTAAACTTTATAGACACACCACGAACTGTGTGTATTATATTGTAGGGGCGGCCATTGGCCGTCCTTTTTTAACTCAAACTAACTATTGTAGGGACCGGCGCCACGAAGTGTCGTGAGCGCAATGAATGACAACACGGTGTGTTGTCAGAACGCGAGCGCGACCGAGCCCGCAGGTGAGACCCCCGACGGTCCGCCACGGCATTACACCGCTGCACCTTGTGGCTACCTGCTAATAAAACCCGCCCCGTCAACTCCGTTCAAAAAAACAAGAGAACCCCTTGTGGAGTCCTCTTAAAAATCAAGCTTGTTCCCTTTTCAATTCGCTAATGCTCTTGCCGTAGAGCTTTTTAAAAATTCGGCTAAAATATGCGGGATCGTCAATTCCGACGAGCTCGGCAGCCTCGTACGCGTGGAGTCCAAAGCGCTCAATATAGGTCTTTGCGATTGCCATGCGATAGTTTGTAAGGTAATCCACAATGGTAGTGCCCTTCACCTGCTTAAAGATCGCGTGCAAATAGTTCGGTGAGAGATCAAACACCTTGGCAATGTCGGCAACATTGATCTTTTTGTGATAATTTTTCACTATGTACGAAATTACCATTTCGCTGTATGCAACGGCTGAAGTTGGAAAAGCCTTCGCGTCATAAGCAACCAAATCCATGCTGGACATGGTAATGCGGCTCATAAAGTCGATAAAGAGAGAAAGCGCGTGTGTTTCCTCGCCAATTCTCTCGCCCACCTTGCAGGAAACGATCTTTTTTATGTAGGAGTGAACCCAATCGCTCGCGAGAGACGAAATTCCCTCCTTGGGAATGAGGAATCTGCTACCCGAAAGAAGATTTTTCATAAGCTCCCTCGTGTCGCTCTCGGAGAGCCTTTCGGAATCCACCACATTGAGTTTAAATGAGCAGTCAATTCCGACTGCAAGCATTTTCACGGGGCGGTCGGACTCGGAATAAATTTCCGTTTTTTCTCTGAAAATCATGGGATAAAGATGTCCCGTCTCGCAAATGAGCGCACCGCTGCTTGTTTGACAAACGCATTCGCCCGCCTCGAGATAGCAAAGTTCAAAGAGATTTTCGTTTTTGACCACCATCGCGCGATATTTGGGTGCAATTACCGAGCAATTATATTTAATTTTGGGAATAGTTAAAAATTCAACATCGTAAAATAACACGGAGAAAACCTCACTTTTGCGTAGTGAATAAATGATAACACAAAAAAATAGATTTGTCCAACATTTTTTGAAAAAAATCTATTTTTTGGTCGAAATATAAGTTTTTTAGTCAACTTTTTGGTTAAAATTACCCTCAAACTAGCATCTATTTAACCTTGAAAACCAATCTCCTGCCCTCTTTTTCGCACGATAAAATTTCAAATTCAACGAAAAATTTTTGAGCAGCCCAAAGTTTCAGGCCCGACAACTTGAGTGCCCTCGAGAGATCCTCACGGGAAAACTCTCCCGTGGGCAAATTTTCGCGCGCGATCGCGCGCACATCGTCGAGGTTATGTATACGAATCTCGGAAAAAATCTCTCCCGCGAGTCGGTCAACACTAGTCGCGCGCTTCTTTTTGTCCTTTCCGTAACCGTCGAGAAGGCGAATTTCATCAATTTCCATCAAAACAAATGCAAACGAAAGCCTCTGTGCGCCAAAAATATCGCGCAAATACCACAAATCGGAAATCCCGTGAAAAACATTCTCGTGCCTTGACGATTTTCGGGCCGCGCTTGAAAGCTCCCCGCCCTCACCAAGCCAAAAAATCCGACGATCCTTGGCAATAGGACGCACCACCACAACCTCAAAATCGGTATTTTCAAGATAAAAACGTATCTTTTTGGCAAGTGGCGCAAGATTTCCCGTTTGAATTTCGTAAATCACGCCATCGCAACAGGCGTCGGCAACAAATTTACCGATTTTCACCTCGTGGCAGCTCTCGTTGGGGCAAAATTTTGCCTTGAGGGAAGCGTGCAAGGAGCGCTCCATGTATGTAGTTATTAGGTTTTCGGTTCTCTCCACGCAACCACCCCCAAAAAATGAATAAAAATCCAAAAATATGCATATAATTCAGCACAACAAAAAATTTACACTTTTATTTTATCATATTTTGAGCAAATTATAAACAGGGAAATCAAAATTTTCGACCAAATTTCAAAAAAATCTCAAAACAGGAGGTAAAATAAATGAAAACAGAGAAAAAACGCAACCCTCCCTGCTCGATTCTCGGCAAAATTGTGGGCGTTTTTCTTACAGCGGTCGCACTCGCACTCATTGTGGCAGGCGCCTATAATATAATGATACCGAAAACGGTTTCGTGCTTTGTCGGGAGTGACATTCCAAGTTACCTCGGCACAACCTTTGAGGAGACCGAAGGTGCGCAAGCGACGGACGGTTCGGTGGTAAATTTCAGTCAAGGACAGTACAAGCTCTTCGGTGCGATACCCGTGCGGAGCGTAACCGTGGCAAAGCTTGAGGATGTCAAGGTCTACGTTGGTGGCGCTCCGTTTGGAATCAAATTTTTTACTCGAGGAGCGACGGTTGTCGGCTTTGAAAACGAGATGGAAAACCCCGCCTACCGCGCAGGACTTCGCCTTTATGATACGGTCATAAAGGTCAACGGACGGGACTTTTCGGGAGTTTCGGACATCACTCGCGTAGCGGAGGAAGGCAAGGAGATGGAGTTCACCTATCTTCGGGCGGGCAAGGAATTTACAATCAAATTCACACCCAAATATTCACAAAACGAGAAAAAATATTCACTCGGCGTGCATTTTAAGGACTCCGGTGCAGGCATAGGAACACTCACCTACGTGCTTCCCGACGGCACTTTTGGAGGCCTCGGCCACGGAATATGTGATGCGGAAACGGGCGACCTCACACCCATAGGAAGCGGCAGTGTCCTCGGTGTAACGGTCAACGGAATAGTCAAGGGACAACGTGGCGCTCCGGGCGAACTCAAGGGCTATTTCAATTCTTCCAAGGTTGGCGCAATTTACAAAAATACGGATTGCGGAATCTTTGGCGCACTTGCTGAGATACCCTCGGCACTCGGTGATAAGACCTACTCAATAGGACTCAAAAACGAGTTGAAGGAAGGCGAGGCGACCATCCTTTGTACGCTCGAT
>JAZRHW010000172.1:0-4676 GCA_045644965.1 Eubacteriales bacterium | reverse complement strand
GAAATAATAAAAGCTCTACTTAAAACATAAGTTCTCATTATCTCCATAAAATAGAGAAATCCGTTTCTTTCAACGTCCGTTTTGACTATAAGGGGCACAGTTGCTAAAACCTCACCATCCAAGGAGATGATAAGCTCACCAACGGTGTCACCGCTTTTAAGTGGAGCTTTAATCCCATCACCGTAGATATAGACGTTATACATCAAGTCCTCTTGCACGTCAATTTCTTCCGATAAAAATAACGTAAGATCGTTTGCAAGATACAAATTCGTTTCATCCGCGCTTACCGAATATTGAACGGGCATTGCGGTAACCACGTTTTGTGTTGTCAAAATAGTTTGGTTTGAGTAATCATTGATAGCATGTGATAATAGCTGAGTAGAGAAGCGCTCGGCATAATTTTTATTATCATCATTGGATTTAGCATTCATCACGATAGTGAGGTATGAAAGCTCCTTGCTTTGATAAAATAATACTGCACAATCACCATCATTTCCGGAACCGGTATTAAAGTTTGACATACCTTTATATGATGCGAGTAATGACGATCTATTGTTAATAGTTGTCAAAGAACAAGTAGCACTCTTTGAAATGGAATAAGACTTTGTCGCAGCCATAGCAACAAAATACTCATTTTTTGACATATATTTCGCTAAAATCGCAATATCGCCAATGGTAGTAACCATTTCACTGTGATACATTCCCGTAACGTTTTCATATCTGGTAGCGGTCATTCCAAGCTCTTTTGCCTTTGAATTCATTTTTTCAATAAATTCAGTCATACTACCGCAGGTTGCAATTGCAAGAGCTTGCGCCGCGTCATTAAAGCCGCCGCACACGGTAGCATAGAGAAGATCCTCAACGGTTAGCTTTTCGCCCGCCTTGAGACCCATAAATCTACCTGTAACACCCTTAATCATTTCGCTTGTTATTGTAACGGTTTTGTCAACTGAAACGCCCGACTCAAGTGCTACACAGGCGGTCATAATTTTTACCGTAGAAGATGGAGAAATCGGTAGGTCAATTCCGTCCTGAGCCATCACTAAATCGTTCTCAAAGTTGTAGAGATAATATCCATCCGCGCTCGCCTCATCATAATCAAGCTCAAAAGCGACAGCGGACATAGAAAAAGATGAAAACAACACTACCGCAATAATAACAAACGCCACTATTTTGCGAATCATTGTTTTCACCTCATCCTTCAAATATTAAAATACTTTATTGTAGCTTCAATATCACATAAAATTTGTGCCTTTAGTGCATCTACATTTTCAAATTTCATCTCGTCACGGAGCTTGTTGCAAAACTCAACTTTAACGTTTTTATCATAACAGTCGCCGTCATAATTAATCAAAAATGTTTCCACATTTTTGCTCGCGGTGTTTTCAACAGTGGGGCGCACACCTACATTTGTAACACCGTAGTATTGTTTATCATCAACGGTGCAAATTGTTGCATAAATTCCATTTTTGAGAATTAATTTTTTGTAGTTTACATTTTGATTGATTGTTGGAATACCGAGCTTTCTACCAAGTGCCTTTCCGTGTACAACCGTTTCGGTAATAGAGTATCTTGTTTTTAGAAGCTCGTTAACCTTTTCTATATTTCCTTCCGAGAGCAGGGACCGTATATATGTCGAAGAAACAACAGTTTGCTCTGTTTTAAGTAATGGAACAATTGTTGCGTTATCCTGCATCAAATTTTTAAGCATCGCAGCATTACCCGATGCGTTAGAACCGAATCTAAAATTCTCACCACATACCGCATGAACACAACAACATCTATTTTGCAAAACGTCGAGCACGAAATCACTTGGGGCAAGGGATTTCATTTGGTTAAAATCAGCAATAATTGCATATTGCAAACCAAGCTCGGAAAACACATCAAGCTTTTCGTTGATGGAGTATATTTCGTCTTGGGATTTATACAAATTAGAGCCAAAAAACCAAGCACCCGCGCATAGTTCCTCAAAGGAGGGCTCAAGTTCATTTTTCTTTTGCAATACGGCATCAAGAAGTTGACGGTGTCCGATATGAACACCGTCAAAATCGCCGATACATAGCACGATGGGATGGGGGATAAAAGCCACCTGGGCTCTTGTCCTTAAATCGATAAATTTCATGTTAAATTCCAAGATAATTTTTAAGTAAAGTAGCGAGAAGCTCGTCTCTGTCAAGCTTTCTTATTAGCGCACGAGCATTATTATGGTTAGTGATATAAGTGGGGTCCTCTGAAATTATATAACCAACTATTTGATTTATAGGGTTATAACCTCTTTCGCTTAAAGCATTGTAAATTTCCTGAAGAATAATTCTCGTTTGCTCTTCGCGCTCATTAGGTACTCGGAACATCTGTGTTTCACAATCTCTTCTTGCCATTTTTGAACTCCTTATCATAGGTTTCTTAAACTTTAATTTATTATATAATAAATTTCGTAATTTTTCAATACTTAATTGCATTTTTTTGAAAAAAGTCGAACAAAAAATAAAATTATGTATAAAAAGATAAAATATTCATTATTTTTTGCATAAAAATAAGCTTTTTTATTGACTTTTTGAATGCTTTGTATTATAATATTATAGTTAAATTTACACATATGTAAAGGGTTTTTATTTATGACAAGAAAAGAACAAAGAGTAGCGGTTTTTGAACTGCTTTTTGAAAGAGAATTTCGCCTTGAGGAGTCCGCTGAGGAGATTTTTGCGCTCTCCACTGAAAACAGAGAAATAGATTCTATCAAGGAGAAATACGTTAGAGATACTTACTTTGGTGTTATTGAGCACGAAAGCGAGATTGACGAGCTTATTTCTAAAGCATCTAACGGATGGAAGGTTTCACGTCTCTCCGTTGCTACGCGCTCGGCTATTCGCCTTTGCGTTTATGAGATGCTCTATTGCAAGGAAATTCCTAACACAGTTTCCATAAACGAGGCACTTGAGATCGTTAAGAAATTTGACGACCCCAAATCTCGTGCATTCACCAACGGAGTTCTTAACAATATCAAAAACACTCTCGAAGCAGAAAATGACTAATAAGGTTTATCTAGGCATTGACACGAGCAATTATACTACTTCACTCGCAATTTGCAATGAAGACGGCAAAATAATAGCCAACATCAAAAAATTGCTCGACGTTAAGGACGGAGAAAAGGGCCTCAGGCAAAGTGATGCCGTATTTTCACATATCAAGAACCTGCCTATTTTAAGCACTGAGCTCGCTTCAGTTATGGAAAATTGCAAAATCGAAGCGGTAGGTGTATCAACAACTCCGCGAGACGTTGAGGGCTCTTACATGCCTTGCTTCCTCGTTGGACGTGCAACCGCTATGACAGTTGCAGCGACTTATGGTGCACCCGTGTATGAATTTTCTCATCAAGCGGGACACATAATGGCAGCGCTATATTCATGCGGTATGGACAACGACCTCATTGATAAAGAGTTTATTGCATTCCACGTTTCAGGCGGTACTACCGAAGCTCTATATGTAAAGCCCAACGGTAATACTTTTGCCGTAGACATTATTGGCGCTACTGCCGATATAAGCGCAGGACAGGCAATTGACCGAGCAGGAGTCATGATGGGGCTCAAATTTCCTTGCGGAAAAGAGCTCGAGAAATTAGCAAACACTTATGAAGGCAAATTACCCAAGCCTAAAATTTGCGTAAAGGGAAGCGAGTGCAACCTCTCCGGACTTGAAAACATTGCCGAAAAGCTCTACAAAGAAACGAATGACAAGGCTTATGTAGCCGCATATGTCCTCAATTTCGTTAGCCAAACTTTAATTGCAATAACCGAAAATATCCGTACAAACCATCCCAATGTACCAATCGTATATGCGGGCGGTGTTATGAGCAACAAGCTTTTGCAATCCAATCTCTCAAAATACGAAAACACTTATTTTGCTACACCGGAGTTTTCAGCGGATAATGCCGCGGGAATTGCACTACTCGCTAGAAAATCACATCAATAAATCAAGGAGAAGGTATGGATAATTCAAAAATGATTCTAAGTGTTAGCCAAATAAATGAATATATCCGTGCTTTAATTTCCCGAGATGAAATTCTCTCAATGGTTATCGTGAGGGGAGAAATCTCAAACTTAACTTTACACAGAACGGGACATATATATTTCACCCTAAAGGACGAAGGAAGCGTTATAAAATCCGTAATGTTCCGCAGTAGTGTCGGCAGAGTGAAATTCGCTCTGAAAGAGGGAATGAATGTTATTGTCTACGGACGAATCAGTGTTTATCCCGCATCAGGACAGTATCAGCTATATGCCGAAGACATTCAACCCGACGGAATTGGTGCTCTTTATATTGCTTACGAACAAATTAAAGAAAAGCTTGCAGCGGAAGGTCTTTTCGACCAATCAAGAAAAAAGCCGATTCCTAAGCTACCCGCTACAGTGGGTATCATAACCTCACCCACGGGTGCTGCTATCCACGACATGATCAACGTCATTAGTAGAAGATTTCCGCTGACAAAAATTTTTCTTTATCCGGCACTTGTTCAAGGCGATAATGCATATAAAACCTTGATCGAAGGACTTGAATTCTTCAACCGCGAAAAGAATGTCGACATAATTATAATCGGACGCGGTGGCGGATCTATGGAAGATCTTTGGGCGTTTAACAGTGAAGTCGGATCGTAGCCATGTCGTTCTGTGGGCCAAGGA
>JAZRHW010000171.1:0-6185 GCA_045644965.1 Eubacteriales bacterium | reverse complement strand
GTCTTGGGTAGTTGGTAAGACAGCTGATGAAGTTAAGAACATGAAGCTTCAGACAATGGATAATGGTTATGTTATCGCTGACGAGAAGGATCTTCTTGATGCAGGCTGCACAATCTCTATCGAAGAGTTCAGAGATGCAGTAGTAAAGGCTTGCAACGACGAGCAGGGCACAACATTCAAGACAGCTGAAACATTCACACTTGGTGTTGCTGCTAACAATGAAGACAATGGTTCCGCACTCAACGAAGAAGGCGGCTACACAGTAAAGATGAACGTTGATTTCGCTGCAACTGTAGTTGCAGGTGGTAAGATCCTTGCTTCTCTTAACGATGCTATGCAGCCCCAGGTTGTTGTTGATGCTGATGGCAAGGTAACAAGCACTTCCGTTGGTAAGGGTGAAGGCGTTCTCAAGACAAAGAGAGAGCTTAAGGAAGACTACAAGATGGCTGCTTATGGTACATCTCTCGTAGGTAATGAAAAGGCAATTGAGTGGTACATCCAGTCCGCTGCATTCTCTGCTCATATCGTTGGTATGACATCCGCAGATGTACAGGCAATGCCCACACAGACAATGTCCAATGGCTATGTAATCTCTAACGATAAGGCTCTTCTTGACGCAGGATGCACAATGTCCATCACAGGCATCCAGGAAGTAGTTGTTAAGGCTGTTTCTAACGCAAGATAATTAAAATTTTGCATAAATGAAAAGGGAGGATCTCCTCCCTTTTCTTAAATTATAAGGTAATTTGAGGTTAATGATGAAGAAAAACCATGTTATCATTACGCTTTGTGCGCTGGTTTTGGCTGTTGGTGCGCTTTTTGCGGTGCTTTTTATGCGCGGCGAAACGGAACTCACAAGATATCAAACTACTGCATTTGGCTATTTTGATACTGTTACAACCATATCGGGCTATGCCGCGAGTGGCGAGGATTTCAGTAAGATTGCTAACGAGATTTGCGCTTCGCTCGACGAATATCACAAGCTCTACGATATTTATAACGAGTACGAGGGTATAAATAATCTTTGCACGATCAATAAGCTCTATGATGGTGAGCATCGCGTTGTCAAGGTCGATAGAAAGATCATAGACATGCTCCTTTACGCAAAGGATCTTTATACCAAAACAAACGGAAAAATGAATATTGCTATGGGCAGCGTTCTCTCAATTTGGCATGATTACAGGGAAGAGGCCGATGAAAACTTTGGTGTTGGCGAACTTCCTTCCATGGCGGATCTTGAGGCGGCGGCACTTCATACCGACATTAACGATCTTATTATCGACGAAGAAAACTCTACCGTTTACCTCGCTGATCCACGGATGAAGCTTGACGTTGGTGCTATCGCAAAGGGCTACGCGGTTGAAATGATTGCGAGAATGCTTGAGGAACGCGGAATTACAGCTTACATTCTTAATGTTGGCGGTAATATTCGTACTATCGGTACAAAGGCGGACGGAGATAGATGGCTCGCGGGTGTAGAAAATCCAGGACTTGATATTGACAAAAGCTATATCGCATACGTTGGACTTGCAGGACAAGCCATTGTTACGAGTGGCTCATATCAAAGATATTATATCGTTGACGGTGAGGCATATCACCATATTATTGATCCCGAAACATTGATGCCCGCAACACATTTTGTTGCGGTGTCCATCATTTGCGAGCATTCGGGCGACGGCGACGGACTCTCCACCGCTGTGTTCTGTATGCCGCTTGAGGAGGGAATGGCGCTTATTGAATCCCTCGACGGAGTTGAGGTAATGTGGACATTCTCGGACGGAACCTCAGTAAAATCCAGCGGTTTTTCAAACTTTGAAGTTGAATATGAATAAATAAAAAGAGCATCAATTTGATGCTCTTTTTATTTATTCTTCAAGTCTTTTTGCAATTCGTGTTGCCACGATATCGAGTGCTGTCTTGTTCTTGCCACCATTAATGATGATGTCGGCATATTTCTTGGTCGGCTCAACGTAGATGCGGTGCATGGGTTTAACAGTATCGAGGTACTGTGCGATAACACCGTCGATATCACGTCCGCGCTCGCGTACGTCGCGGCGAAGTCGACGCAAAATTCTCTCGTCCGCATCCGCGTCAGTGAAGATCTTGATATCGAACATTTCGCGGAGTCTTTCATCGTGGAAGGTCAAAATTCCGTCAACAATGATAATGGGAGAGGGAACGAGACGAGTATATTCGGATTTTCTTGTATGAACTTTGAAATCGTAGTTGGGAACGTCCACCGATTCACCGTCACGAAGAGAGCGGAGATGCTTCACGAGCAAGTCGGTGTCGAGAGCATCGGGGCAGTCGTAGTTTGTCTTTATTCTTTCTTCAAATGAAAGATGATCCTGCGGTTTATAATAATTATCGTAGGAAATTACTGTTATTTCGTTGGGAAAGAGAGCAAGCAAGCGCTTGGCAAAGGTGGATTTGCCGCTTCCTGTACCGCCTGCGATACCAATAAGCATGGGAGATTTCATATATTCGAATTCCTTTTCGTGGGTTTTTATTGAGTATAACACAAAAAGTCCGTTTTGTCAACAAAACCGCCGATTTCTCGGCGGTTTTGCATATACTATAATGTATTATTCAGCGTCCTTTTTGAGATTTACGAGAACGTTTGTGATGATACCGAGGATGAGTGCGCAAGCTGTTGTTGTAAGAGTTACCTTGCCGATAGCCAAGGACATACCGCCGATACCTGTGATGAGGATAACTGCTGTTGTGAAGAGGTTTGCGTTGTTCTCGAGGTCAACCTTCTGAATCATCTTGAGACCGCTTACTGCGATGAAGCCGTAGAGAGTGATGCAAACACCACCCATTACGCAACCGGGAATGGAATCAAGGAATGCTACGAAGGGAGAGATGAAGGAGATTGCAAGGGACATTACCGCTGTGATAGTGATTGTTGCAACGGAAGCATTCTTTGTGATAGCAACACAACCAACGGACTCACCGTATGTTGTGTTGGGGCAACCACCGAAGAAGGCACCTGCCATTGAACCAATACCGTCACCGAGGAGAGTTCTGTGGAGACCGGGCTCTTCGAGAAGGTCACTCTCAATGATGGAGGAGAGGTTCTTGTGGTCAGCAATGTGCTCTGCGAATACTACGAAAGCAACGGGGATATATGCAACTGCGATTGTTGCAAGGTAGGACCATTCAAAATCCTTTGCGCCTTCGAATGCCTTAAGGAAGGAGAATTCGGGAACGGAGAGGAATGTTTTGAGTGTAACACCGTCTTCAACGAGTGCCTTGAAGGGAGCGAAATCGATTACCATAAGATCTGCATTGTTTGTAAGCGCACCGATTACAGTGAATACGAGAGCCACACCATATCCGGAAAGGATACCGAAGATGAAGGGGAAGAGCTTACCAACCTTTTTGCCGTATGTAGAGCAAAGAACTACTACGAAGAGTGTTACGATAGCGCAAATGAAGGATACCCAAATGTTTGTTGTCATAATGAATGCGCCGTTGCCGTCCTGAGGGCCGTAGGAGAATACGTCATTAACTGCTGCGCCTGCAAGGGAAAGACCGATGAGAGCAACTGTGGGACCGATTACAACGGGGGGCATGAGTTTGTTGATCCAGTTTACACCAACGAATTTAACTACGATTGCAAGAACTACGTAAACAAGACCTGCAAAAATTGCACCAAGGAGAAGTCCAAGGAAACCGAGGCTCATTGAAGTTGCGCCTGCGAATGCAGCACACATTGAGCCAATGAATGCGAATGATGAGCCAAGGAATACGGGGCTCTTGAATTTTGTAAGAATTTGATAAACGAGTGTACCGATACCAGCGCCAAAAAGTGCTGCGGAAGCGGACATGCCGTTACCCACGATTGCGGGAACTGCGATTGTTGCTGCCATGATGGCAAGAAGCTGCTGAAGTGCGAACAAAACGGTCTTGAGATAACCGATCTGCTTCGGCTTTGCGTCAACGTTGTAGATAAGTTTCATTGAAACATCCTCCTGATTTTTATTTTAATTTTTATTTTGACCATAAAAAAAGCTGACGAAAATTCGTCAGCAATAAATCAAATATTAAATGAAAAGATGAAAAGGGAGTAGGACACCACGGCACTGAAAAACTTGTTGTTAAAAGCAAAATTCATCATCGTTTTGTCCACCTTTCTTTTCACACTGGGAGAAATTATATCACAAAGCTTTGGTCTTGTCAAGTAAAATTTCAACAAAATATTATACAATTTTTATCCAAAAAAACTGCAAATTTGTTCTATTTTGCACTTTTTGCTAAAATAGACCCGTCTATTTTGCAGTTTCTACCATTTTATTTTCATTTTGCATAGTGTATAATATAATCACAAGGTGAGAAACAAATAAATTATTGACACCATATATAAAATATGGTAAAATTAATTAAGATGTAAAACAAGTTTACATAAAACTATTGGAAAAAAGGAGAAAAAACTATGTTTTGGATTATTTTAGCTATTGTACTGATCATCCTTGTTATTTCTTGTATCAAGGTAGTACCCCACACCGAGAGCTACGTTATTGAGCGTCTTGGTAAGTTCCACGCAATTTGGGAAGCGGGACTTCATTTCCTCGCCCCCTTTGGAATTGATCGCGTAACTGCTCGTGCAACCACAAAGGAAAAGGTGCTTGACACACCTCCTCAGAGTGTTATCACAAGCGATAACGTTCCTCTTACTATTGACGCGGTGGTTTACCACAAGACCTTTGAACCTAAGCTCTACGCTTACGGTGCGGCAAATCCCGTTGAGGCACTTGCAAACCTTACAACAACTACACTTCGTAACATCGTTGGTGAACTTACTCTTGACGAATCTCTCACATCCCGTGACAGTATCAACGCAAAGATGACTGCTAGCCTTGATGCCGCAACTGACGAATGGGGTATCAGAGTAACCCGTGTTGAAATTAGAAATATTACTCCTTCCGCTGACATCCGTGAGTCCATGGAAAAGCAGATGAAGGCAGAACGTGCAAGACGTGAGACCCTTCTTGAAGCAGAAGGTCACAAGCAGGCGGTTATCACTCGTGCAGAGGGTGATAAGCAGGCTATGATTCTTGCCGCTGAAGGTGAAAGAGATGCTCGTATCGCTCGCGCTGAAGGTGAAGCGAAGGCGGTTCTTCTTCAAAAGCAGGCAGAGGCTGACGGTCTCCGCGCTATTATGGCTGCTTGTCCCACACCCGAGGTTATCGAGCTCAAGAGATATGAGGCTCTTGTTGAAATGGCTAACGGTACTGCTTCCAAGCTCATCGTTCCCACTGATACAGTTGAAATGGTAAAGAAAAATGCCATCTTCACTGAAACAACAGGTCTCGGTGACGACACTCCCGAAGCACCCAAGGCAAAGAAACCCGCAAAGAAGGACGTTTGCTGCGACTAATTTGAGGTAGCCATGGCTGATAAAAACGAAAGATTTGTAAAATCCTACTCGGAGGGCGCGTTTTCAGGAAACGGCTTTGAAATCTGGGTGGATAAAGAAACCGGTGTCAACTACGTTTGGCGCGCAACCGGATATGCGGGTGGCTTAACTGTGCTCCTCGATAGAGATGGTAAGCCAGTAATCACCGCGGTTGAAAAATAAAAATTCAGGGGGAGCTTTTTTATAAAGCTCCCCTTAACTAAAACTACTTGGAGAAGAAATGAAATTACTGTTCAAACAAAGATTATTTTCGTGGCTCGATAGCTACGATATATACGACTCGGCGGGTAGGACTGTCTATACCGTCAAGGGAGAGCTTTCTTTTGGACACCTGCTCCGCATCTATGATGCAAACGGCAGGGAAGTCGGATACATAAAGCAAGAAGTGTGGGCATTTATGCCTAAATTCTATATGTATCTTGGCGACGAATGTGTCGGAAGCATTTGTCGGGAATTCACGTGGATTTCGCCCAAATATAACATTGATTATAACGGTTGGCACGTTGAGGGTGACTGGGCGGAATGGGATTATTCCATATTCAACGGCTCGGGGCACACGGTTGCCACGATAAACAAGGAAATATGGAAATTAGCGGATACGTACGTTATCGACGTTCATTATCCCGAGGACGCCATCTACGCACTAATGCTCGTTCTTGCTATTGATGCTGAAAAGTGCTCGAGAAATAGTTGAGGTGAACCGGGGGCTTGATTTGTGAGGTGTTTTTGAAAAAGCCACCCAAACAAGCTGTTCTACCTTCAA
>JAZRHW010000170.1:0-35018 GCA_045644965.1 Eubacteriales bacterium | reverse complement strand
GAGGGGGAGTGGGAAAAGCGAACATTTATATTATTCGATAGTGAAAAGGTCTGCTTTCGATGCTTAAAGTGCAACACAACTTGGGACGCAGATACTAACTTCTGCCCCAAATGCGGAGCGAAGATGAAAGGCGGTGCGGAGTAATGGCAGAAAAGACACCTCTCGAAATGCTTAACGAAGTCAAAGATGCACTCGATTTCCAATTGGTGGTTATGACTGCTACTGATGGAACAAATATCAGTCTTAGAAAAGACCACGCTTATGTTTGCTTAATTGCAATAGAGAAAATGATTTCCTCTATTGAGAAAGGCGGAGAATGATATGGCACGATGTAAAGATTGTATTCACTTTAGCATTTGTGAAAAAGGCTTCCCGTTTGCTGATGGTAAAGGCGGGGGGTGGTGTGAAGATTTTTTGACCGCCGATGTTGTACCAAAGAGCAAAGTTGAGGAACTGTCGGGGAGATATGAGGACTTAAAGCTCAAATATGTCGATTTAGCAAAAGACCACGATGAACTGCTTGCTTGGGGCGGTCACATAAGAAGCAACGAGAAGGCTGAAATAGAAAGGGCGGTTGCGAGGGAGATCTTTGAGGAGATTGAGAAAATCAGAGCCAAAGAAATCCGCCGTTGCGAAGTTATGAGAGAAAAGGAAGTTACCAACTTACAGCGTATGTATTGGGAAGGTGGCGAACATTCTTTGCGACAGCTTTCTTATTGGATTGCCGAACTCAAAAAGAAATACACGGAAAGCGAAGGGTGAAAAACTACACCGAAACAGATTTTTTTGAAAAACGGGAGGAAATTTCAAGAATGAGGGGATTAAACAAGTTATATTACCTAAAAATTGATATAGAAAACATAAAAAAGGAGATCGAGAATCTGCCAACTATAAGCTCACCACAATTAACGGGTATGCCACACGGTACGGGTATTAGCAATCCTGTTGTTGAGTATGTGATCAAAAAAGAGGAGCTGATAAAAAAGCTCAATCAAAAGATAGAGAAATACACCGAAGAGCTTATCAGGATAGAGGACATTATTGACAGGATAGATGACATAGAGGTTAGAGCAATAGCAAGGATGAGGTTTATACAGAATATGAGGTGGGAGGATATAGGGGAGAAGATACACCTTGAAAGAACCACCTGCTCAAAAAAGCTGAGAAAGTATATAAATACTATGGATCTATGATAAACATTCCCACAAATCCCATTATAGATGTGCTATAATAGTAATGTCAAAGAATATCTAAAGGGCATCTGCTATTAGCGGGTGTCCTTTATTGCATAGAGAGGGTGATACAATGGCTGACTATATAACGTGCAGTCGCTGTGGGATAGTGCCAAGAGGTCATAGATGCCCTTATAAAACATACAAAAAGAAAACCTATGACACAGAAGCGGATAAGTTTAGAAAGAGTAAGAGATGGACTAACAAATCGGTTGAGATAAGGCAAAGGGATAGATACCTATGTAAGGTATGCGAAGCCAACCTATATAACACGGTGCAACAGTTTAATTATAAAGAATTAGATGTTCATCATATAGAAAAATTAAGCGATAACTATAACAAAAGGCTTGATAACGATAACCTTATAACGTTATGCAGGTATCATCACAAATTAGCGGACGATGGAAAGATACCAAAAGAGGTACTATATAGCCTTATAAATCCCCCCCCTGCCTAAAAGCTGAAGGGTTTGGGAGTGGAAGTAGACCCACCCTTGCCCTTCTGTATGCGAATATTTTTGTCTCCCATAGGTTTTTTGGAAAGGAGCAAGGATGCGAAGATACGAAAATGTACCGATAGAACGCTTGAAACCTTATGAAAACAACGCAAGAACGCACAGTGACAAGCAGATTGAAAAGATCACAAATTCAATAGCAGAGTTTGGCTTTATAAATCCCATCCTGATAGATAGCAATTACGGCATTATCGCAGGACACGGAAGAGTTGAGGGAGCGAAAAGGCTTCCCGAAGATGTTGCGAAGGAAAAGTTACATAACGGCAATGAAGTGCCTTGCATATTTGTTGAGGATCTAACCGAGGAGCAGAAAAGAGCTTATATCATAGCTGACAATAAACTTGCCTTAGATGCAGGATGGGATTACGATCTATTGAAGATAGAGCTTGAAGAGCTTGACAATTTAGATTTTGACATATCGCTAACGGGCTTTGATATGGATATTATTTTCGATGATGACGGTTATTATGGCGATGAGCGAGAGCGAACAAACAAGGAATATAACCTTGATATAGTAGATCACGAAAATTTATCAAATGACTTTTGGCAGATGCCGACAATTAAAAACGATAATTATATTCCTAAAGATTTAATCGGTTTTAACTATGCCAAAACAAGCAAGGATAAAAACGTTGGTATTCACTTTTACATTGACGATTACCAATTTGAGAGGTTATGGAACGCACCTGAAAAGTATCTCGATATTTTGAGGGAATATGAGTGCATTTTAACACCTGATTTTAGCTTATATATGGATATGCCAATGCCTATGAAGATATGGAACATATACCGTAGTAGGCAGATCGGAGCTTATTATCAAGCAAGGGGCATTAAGGTGATCCCAACGGTATCTTGGGCAGAAGCGGAAACGTTTGATTTTTGCTTCTTAGGCATTCCGAAAGGAAGTATTGTATCGGTATCAACGATAGGAGTAAAACAAGACGAGGAAGCATTGCAGATATGGGAAGATGGAATGCGAGAAATGATTAAACAAATAGAACCGTCAGCAATATTGGTTTATGGCGGTGAATTACAATTTGATTATGGCGATATAAAGGTCATATATTTTGATAACAAAGTATTAAAGAATTGGAGGAACAGAAAGGAATAATGGGAGGAAGAGGAGCTTCAAGCGGAGGAAGCGGTTGGACGGGCGGTAATAGCACACTTAATCCCGCAGATATTGTATCAACCACCTCACTTATTAGTGCAAGAGAAGGAAAACAGCAAGAGGTTGACGAAACATTACAGACATTCAAGGATGTTTACGATGAGTACGGCTACATAATAGGCAACGATATAGAAATTGCAACCTTAAAAGGCGGTGGAGCAAGCACAATGGCTTATTATGATGGTTCAAACATTGCAATTAACTCATCGTATTTTGACAAGGCGAAAATGGAAGGTGCTTATGCAAAGTGCGTTGAGAGTGGTTTTCATCCATCACAGGGCAAAAAGACCGCTTTACAGGCGGTAGCATCACACGAATTGGGACACGCTTTAACGGATGCGGTTGGGGCGAAAATGGGAGCAGTTAAGGGCGACACAGCAACTGCAATTTTGAGAGAGGCTAAAAAGCAAGGTAAATTCAAGGGCACCGTGGCGGATATGGCAGGAAAAATTAGTGGATATGCAAAATTCAATCCAAGAGAATGTATTGCCGAAGCATTTAGTGATGTTTACTGCAACGGAAAGAAAGCAACAAAAGAAAGTCAAGCAATCGTAAATGTTATGAATAATTATCTTAAATAATAGGAGGATTAATAAATGGCAAAGAAAATTAAGTACACAGAACCAACAGGTTATTTTCCTGAGAGTGTAAGAAAAGAGTTCGGACTTGGGGAATATGCAAAAGAAGCACCCAAAAAGAAAGACGAGAAGAAAACGGCAACGGCAAAAAAGACAAGCGGAACAAAGAAAACGAAATAAGGGCAAGGGAGAGTGTAAAAGCTCTCCCTTTGTTATAGGTGAATAAATGGAAAAGGTGAATTTTAATATTCAAGAACAAGCGAACGAAATATTAAGAATTGCACAGAAATTCGGAGTTGAACAAAACTTTCTTTTCCTAACAACGTTCAAAAGGTATCAAGTACAGTTGACCATCCTAACTGAGTTGGAGCAAAAGATCAAAGAGGATGGAACGCTTGTAACAAAGGAATATGTAAAAGGCAGGGGTAACATTTATACGCATCCTGCTATTAACGAATACAACAAGACCGCAACTGCATCAAATCAAACAGTCGCTACACTTATCAAGATCATCAAAACGTTGAGAAGCGAAGATGAAGATACAGAAAGCGAAGATGAACTTCTAAACGCATTGGGCATCAGGTGAGACAATGAAAAACGCATATATTCATAATAACAAAGCCTATATATATGCGAAAGAGTGTATTAAGTCAAAAGAAGCTCCTAAATACGTAAAAAAACAATGTAAGAAGTTTATCGAGATCGCAGACGGTAAGGACAAAAAGTATTGTATCAACGAAGAAAAAGTAAAACAAATTGAAAATGTATTAAAGCTATTGATAATGCCGAAAGGCTTGAAAGCGGGGCAAACGTTATACGAATGTTCTGCCAATTATCAGTGGCTTTTTTATATATCCATATTGGCGGTTGTATATAGAGAAGATAAAGCAAGGCGAAGATACGAAACAGGAATTTTGGAAATCTGCCGAAAAAACTTTAAGACATATACAGTCGGAACACTATTTCTATTGCTGTTCCTATTAGAGCCGAGATTCAGCAAATTTTATTCCGTAGCTCCTGACGGAACGTTGTCAAGGGAGATTAAAGAAGCAATAAGTGAAACCTTAAAGGCAAGCCCATTGGTGTATATGCACAAAGACGAGCCGAGGTTTAAGATCCTGAGAGATTATATCTCATTTAAGCTCACCGAGAGCCAATTTATTCCGCTTTCCTATTCAACATCAAGGTTGGATGGTAGATTGCCAAACGCTTTTGTGGTTGATGAAGTCGGTGCTTTGCCGAACTCATACCCTATTGAAGCGATGAGATCAGGACAGCTAAACATAAAGAATAAAATCGGTTGCATAATATCAACGAAATATCCGACCGCCAATAATCCTTTTGAGGATGAAGTCAATTACGCAAAGCGAGTGTTAGATGGACTTGAAGAGGATGAGACGGTATTTGCTTTATTGTATGAACCTGACAACACGAAGAATTGGACAACGGATGACATTATATTGAAGCAAGCCAATCCCGTAGCGTTAGAGATCCCCGAAATATGGGCTGACTTGTTAAAGAAAAGAGCAAGAGCCATAGCGATGGAGAGTGCGAGGGAAAACTTTTTAACCAAGCACTGCAACATCATCTATCAGGGTGTAGGCACAGAGAGCTTCATCGACATTAACGATCTAAAGCAATGCAAGGTCAATAAGATAGATTGGCAAGGCAGAGGGGTTTATATCGGTGTTGACTTGGCTATGACAAATGATAACTGTTCTGTCGCAATGGTAGCCGAAGAAGATGGAAGAATAATGGCTGATGCGTGGGCATTTATTCCTGAAGGTCGCATTGATGAAAAGATACAGTTTGAAAAAATAGATTATAGGCGATTTATTGAAGCTATGAAGTGCATAGCTTGCGGAAACAAGACCGTTGATTATGGTGTTATAGAGGATTTTGTATTCTGTATGGAGGAAAGGTTCGGAGTGACGATTAAAGCATTAGGCTATGACCGTTTTAATGCTTTATCTTCTGCTCAAAAGTGGGAAGGTGGAAACGGTGGAGAACGTGCGGGCATTAACTGCATACAGATCCGTCAGCACAGCGACACTTTACATCCACCAACCAAACTTTTATATGAAAAAATAGTCAATAAAGAGTTTGAGTATGAACCTAACACGTTGCTTGAGATCAATTTTGAGAACGCAAGATGCACGTTTGACACAAACTTAAACCGTTATGTGCATAAGAAGAAGTCAAATGGCAAGGTGGATATGGTAATGGCGATATTAAATGCCACATATCTGCTTCAACGAGATATTATTTTTGAAGATGGCTTTATATGCCAAGTATTCTAACGAAAGGAGGAAGAAACTATGGGATTATTTAGTAAAAACAATCGTGAAGAAGTGATGGACGAAACACACGTTGATGATCTTTTGCTGAGAGCACTGTTGCAGGGACAGACAGTTGATCGAGCAACAGCCTTATCAATTCCTGTGATAAGCGGTTGTGTAGATTTGATCTGCAACACCTTTGCAATGATACCGTTCAAGCTCTATAAAGAAACAATCGAGAACGGAAAAAGGTCAACGGTGGAGGTTGCAGATAATAGAGTTAAGATAATCAACGAAGATACCACGGACACATTGGACGGATTCCAATTCAAAAAGGCAATTTGCGAAGATTACCTTCTCGGTCAGGGCGGTTATGCTTACATCAAGAAGATAAGAAATGAATTTGTCGGTCTTTTTTACGTTGAGGATAAAAAAATCGTACTCCAAAAGAATACTGATGCAATATTCAAGAGATTTGACATAATGGTGGATGGCAAAACCTATAAAAACCACGAATTTATCAAACTTTTGAGAAACACCAAAGACGGAGCAAGCGGAAAAGGCTTGACGGAAGAAATAAGTCAAGCGTTGGAAACTGCGTTTAGGAGATTAAGATACGAATATGAGCTAACAGCAACGGGTGGATCACGCAAAGGCTTCTTGAAGTCGCAGAAGCACCTTGACGAAAAGTCAATGAAAGCTCTTAAAAAGGCTTGGGAAGATTATTACGCAGGAAACGCAAATACAGTTGTCTTGAATGACGGTATTGACTTTCAGGAAGCAAGCAACTCATCTCAGCAGAACGAAATGGACTCCAAAACAAGAACATTTGCGGATGAAGTGAGAGAAATATTCCATTTACACACCAATTATGACGATTTCATCAAAAACGCAATAATGCCTATTGCTACCGCATTTGCTACCGCATTAAACAGAGACTTTTTGCTTGAAAAGGAAAAACAATCTTACTATTTCGCACCTGATACCAAAGAATTGTTAAAGGGTAGCCTTAAAGAACGTTACGATGCGTACCGAATTGCCATTACAACGGGCTTTAAGACACGTAACGAGATCAGGTATATGGAAGATGATGATGCGATAGAAGGTCTTGATATGATCACATTGGGTCTTGGTGAGGTACTGTTGAACGCAAACACGGGCGAAATCTATACACCTAACACCAATACGCTTGTCAAGATGGGTGCAAGTGGCACACAAGGCACACTTACCCCGCCCGAAAACAATACGCAACAGAACGAAAATTAAAGGCATAAGAGAGGGGGTGAGAGAATGAAGATCGAAGTTAGAGAGGATAGTGTTGTTGTTACAGGCTATGTCAATGCAGTAGAACGATATTCAAAGCCCATTAAAGCTAATTTGAGGGGCAAAATGCAGAGATTTATTGAAAAGATCAAAGCGGGAGTATTCAAAACGGCATTGAAGCGAAATGACAACGTAAAGGTGCTCCTGAATCATAATCCCGATAGAGAGCTTGCAAACACGCAAGACGGAACTGCAAGACTTGAAGAGGATAACATCGGTTTGAGAGCAGAAGTTACCATAACGGATGCCGAAGTGGTAGAAAAAGCGAAAAATAACAAGTTGGTCGGTTGGAGCTTTGGCTTTTATTCAAACGCTGACGATGTAGGCGATGACGGATCTATTACAACGAGAACGGTCAATGATATGGATTTGGTCGAGGTGTCGATATTGGATGATACAAAATCACCTGCATATTACGGCACAAGCATTGAGACACGATGCGAAGGTGAAAAAGAGTTGGAGATTAGAGCAACTATCGAGGAGATTGAAGCAGATGCACAGAAAAAGCACGAAGCAATCAATGAGCAAGAAAAAACTGATTGGAAAGCTATTGATGATCAGCACAAAGCGGTTGACATCGAAAAGGAAAAGCAGAAATTGGAACTCTTTGCGGAAATGGTTGCGAGTAAAATTGTTGAAAAGATGAAAGCATCCGAAACAACCAAGAGGGCAGAAGAACAGCCCGAAGAAAAAACGGAAACCGAAGAAACTGAAAAAGCAACCGAGGAAACCGAAAAACGAGCAGTTGATTATTCTGTATTCGAAGAAAGACTTGCCAAATTAAACTAAAGCCCGAACAATGAAAATTGTGCGAAATAAAGGAGGAACTATGAATATTAAGGGTCTTGAAGAAAGAAGAAGCGACCTGAAGGGTCAGCTTGAAGCAATGCTTGACACCGCAAAGGCAGAGGAAAGAGCGATGACAAGCGAAGAAATTACCAAGTTTGATGAACTTGAAAACGAAATTAAAAATATTGATGCAACAATCGAAAGAGAGGAAAGAACAAATATGAACGAGAACAAGGAAATCGTAAAGGATGCAACTGTTGAAGAGAGAGACATTAAGTCCTTCGCAGACTACATTAGAAACACCGTAACAGGTATTGAGAGCAGAGCAGAGACAAATCTTACAAAGGGTGATAACGGTGCGGTTATTCCCAAGACTATTGTCAAGAAGATTGTAGAGAAGGTTGAGGACATTTCGCCTATTTACAAGATGGCAACTAAGTACAACATCGGAGGTACAGTCAACGTTCCCAAGGAGGACAACACAAGCGATACCATCACCGTAGCTTACGCTAACGAGTTTGCTGAGCTTGAGAGCCGTGCTAACAAGTTTGCTACCGTTGAGCTTACAGGCTTCCTCTATGGAGCACTTACAAAGATCGCAAAGTCTCTTCTTAGAAACTCCGACTTCGATCTTACCAATTGGGTAATCAACAAGATGTCTAAGCAGATCGCTAAGTTTATTGACGGTGAGCTTATTAATGGTACATCGGGCAAGATTAGCGGTGTCGCAGGTTCTTACGATGCTACCAATATGAAGGTAACACTTGCTAAGGCATCTGCCATTACCGCAGATGAGCTTATCGACACTCAGGAGCTTATCCCCGATGCATATCAGGCAGATTCTATTTGGGTTATGAACAGAGCGACAAGAAAGGCTATTAGAAAGCTGAAGGACGGTCAGGGCAACTACCTTCTTGAGAAGGACAGCACATCCAAGTGGGGTTACAAGCTTATGGGCAATGATGTTTATTGCACAGACAGAATGTCTGCTCTTGGCACAGCTTCCAAGCCTGTTGTAATGTTCGGTGATTTTTCGGGTCTTGCCGTTAAGGAGGGCGAAAAGACCGAGATTCAGGTGCTTACCGAGAAGTTTGCAACTCAGCACGCTATCGGTGTAGTTGCTTGGGGCGAGCTTGATGCAAAGGTTGAGGACACACAGAAGATCGCAGTTGCGGTAACGGGTTCTGCAACCTAATTAACGAGTAGTACGATAATGTTCGGGCAACCTCGATAAAGGAGGGGGACATAATGGTATCAAAAGTAAGCGAAATTACCATTGAAGATGTTGCAAGTTACATAAGGGTTGACGATTATGAGGACAGCAACATCGAAACATATCTAAATATTGCCAAAAATTATATTTCAAGCTATACGGGTATTCCTGTAACAAGCGAAGAGGGGGAAAGCTTGGATGACTTCCCTGATTTTGTAATTGTTGCGTATATTCTTTGTCAGGATATGCACGATAATAGGACTTTATATGTTGATAAAACCAACATAAATAAAATGGTGCAGACTATATTGGATATGCACACAAGGAATAACCTATGATAAACGCAGGGGAATATAACAAGAGAATATCCATATTCAAGGAAGAGAGCAAAGAGGACAGTGCGGGTTTTATCACTAAAACCAAAAGCATTGTCCTTAATGCTTGGCCAAAGGTAAAAACCACAAAGGGATATACTTTAATTGTAAACAACACCGACTTTGAAAAAGCATATACCAATTTCACAATTAGATTTCCCAAAAAGGAAATTACAAGGGATATGCTCATAGAATACAATTCAAAGATCTATTCTATCGAATACTTAAACAACATTGACGAAGCTAACATAGAGCTTGAAATTCAGGCGAAAGTGGTGGTAAAGTAATGGCAAAATTCCAAAGCGAATTGCCGAATGACTTAATAAAAGTATTTGAGGATTTAGAAACGGATTGCGATAAGATATTCGGTGAAATGTGCAAGTCGGGAGCAGAGGTTGTTTATAACAACGTAAAATCCAATATGAGTAAAGCGTTCAAAAGCACAAGATCGTTGGAAAAAGGGTTAAAGATAACTAAAGTATATAAAACTCCGAGCGATGACGGTATAAATGTTCATATAGGTTTTTACGGCTATAATGATGAGGGAGTGCCTATTCCCTTAATTGCACAAGCGAGGGAATACGGTACAAGCTCAGGTGAAGCCAAGAAACCGTTTTTTAGAAAGGCTTTTAAGAAAAAAGACATTGAACAAGCAATGCAGAAAGTACAAGACAAATATATTAAGGGTGATTGAGTATGAATGAAGAATTAAAGTTAATATTGGGTGAAAATCTTATTATTGCGAAAGAACAGATACCCATCGCCCATTTGCGATATAAGGGCAAATCAAAGAAGTTTGTTACTTGGACTATCACGGGTGAAGCACCTGCATTGTCCGCCAACGATGAGGATCTGTGTAGCATTTGCTCCGTTGATGTGGATATTTTCAGTGATGGCAATTATTTAGATATTGAAAGACAAATCAAACAAAAAATGAAAAATAATGATTGGGTATGGGTTGAAGATAGCGAAGAAATGTATGAGGAAGATACAGGGCTTTATCACAAAACCTGCTCATTCGAGAAAGAAAGGATATTGTAATGGCAAGAATTGGTTTTAAGAAAGCAAAATACAATAAAATTGTCGGTGGTGCTTATGCACCTCTTACCGATAAAAAAGTGCCTGTATTTGAAAAGGTAGTAGATGAAAAGTTTGCTCCTGAATACAACACTGCTGAATTGTATGCAAATGATGGACTTGCAGAGAGCGATTATAGCTTTAAGAAGGGTACACTTTCCCTTACCGTTTCTGATGATGATGACAAGCTGTGTGCAGAATTGCTTGGCAATACCATTGCAACAGAAGGCGGTGAGGTAACATCTAATATTGGTGATACCGCTCCCGAATTTGGTTATGGTCACATCATCCCCAAGATGGTTGGCGGTGCGAGAAAGTACAAGGTTGAGTTCTTCCCGAGAGTTAAATTCACGAAGGTAACGAGTGATAATAAGACAAGAGGCGAGAGTGTGGAGTTTAGCACAACCGCTATTGAAGGTACGGTATTTCCTCTTGAAACTGCTCTTAATGGACTTAAAGAGGGTGATTGGGAGAAGCATCAAACATTTGCAACACTTGCGGAAGCGGAAACATATCTTGACGGATTGCTTACACCTGCAAACGCATAAGAAAATAAAATAGCGGGGGTTTTTGCTCCCGCTTTTACTTTTAGGAGGAAATATGCAGAACAAAATTACTTATATTGAAGCCGAAAACAGAAAATACCCGATTGTATTTAACATTAATGTTATGGAGGAAATTCAGGAAGCATACGGTAGTTTAAGTGTTTGGGGTAGCATTGTAGAGAATGCGGATGGTGGAGAACCTAAAATCAAAGATCTTAAAAATGGTCTTGTGATGATGATCAATGAGGCTATCGACATTGAGAACGAGGAAACGGGTGCAAATGCACCTATGGTAAACTCTAAGCAGGTTGGTAGATTGATTACTGAGGTAGGATTTGAGGTGATCACTAAGAAAATTCAGGAGCTTACCGTTGCATCCACCAACACGGGAGATAACGAAGGAAAAAACGAGTAATCCGAGAAACCGAAGATGATGAGATAGATTTTTCTTGGATCTTATATGTAGGACACTGCTTATTGGGATATACAGATAAAGAGGTCGGTAGAATGACACTAAAAAAACTCTTAAAAATGTATAAACACTATAAAAATCATTACGATTTTACTTTAAGCGGTAGAACATATAGAGAATTAGAAGAATATGCAGATCACGAAGGGGAATTTTTACCCGATTGATAGGTTTTCTCGGACAATTATATAAATACAAATCAAGAAAGGAGGAATACAACAATGGCAGGTAAAAGTTTTGGCGGTTCAGTCAAACTGACGGGCGAAAGTGAATATCAAAAGGCTTTAAGGGGCATTACGGACAATCTCAAAGTGCTTAACAGTGAGATGAAGGTTGTTACTTCCCAATATGACAAAAACGATAATTCATCTCAAAAGCTGAAGGCAACAAGCGAAGTGCTGAACAAGAAAATTGAAGAGCAGAAAAGCAAAATAGCGGTATTAAAATCTGCATTGGCACAGGCAGAACAGGAAACGGGAAAGAATAGCGATACCACAAAGAAGTGGCAAGTACAGTTAAATAATGCCGAAGCTGAATTAAACGATATGAACAAAGAGCTGAAGGATCAGCACGGTAATTTAGACAAGTCGGGTGAAAAGGCATTGAAACTTGGCGATATTATCAAGGGCAATCTTATAAGCGAAGGCATTATATCGGGAATAAAAGGACTTGGTAAAGCTATCGGTGCGGTTGGTTCTGCGTTTATTGATATAGGCAAGCAAGCTGTTCAATCATACGCTCAGTATGAGCAGTTGGTTGGCGGTGTTGATACTCTTTTCAAAGATAGCTCTGCAAAAGTACAAGAATATGCAAGTAATGCTTATAAAACATCGGGTATGTCGGCAAATGAGTATATGGAAACTGTTACATCATTTTCTGCAAGCTTGATTAGTTCATTGGACGGTGATACTGAAAAGGCAAGCGAGGTAGCAAATAGAGCTATTATTGATATGTCGGACAATGCCAATAAGATGGGTACAGATATATCGTCAATACAGAATGCTTATCAAGGCTTTGCAAAGCAGAATTACACAATGCTTGATAACCTGAAGCTTGGCTATGGCGGTACAAAAGAAGAAATGGAAAGGCTGATCAGGGAAGCATCCCAAATGACCGATGTACAAAAGGAATTGGGTATAACCGTTACCGAAGGCGATATGTCTTTTGCTAATATTGCGAATGCAATTAGTGTTGTTCAAAAGAATATGGGCTTGATGGGTACAACCGCATCGGAAGCAAGCGGAACAATCTCGGGTTCAACGGGTTCAATGCAATCTGCGTGGCAAAACTTGATAACGGGCATTGCTGATGATAATGCCAATTTTGAAGTA
This sequence comes from Eubacteriales bacterium, assembly GCA_045644965.1. Taxonomy (GTDB): domain Bacteria; phylum Bacillota; class Clostridia; order Oscillospirales; family CAG-272; genus RGIG4608. The sequence continues at coordinate 22,123 of JAZRHW010000170.1, read as the reverse complement.
TTGGTGGGTAACCTTGTTGAGAGCATAGTCGGCAAAGATGGTGAAGGTGGCTTCATCAATAATATGTTGCCAAGAATACAGACAGCATTGGACGGTATTGTGACGATGGTAGTTAGCTTAACGGACACACTGTTACCGCAAGTGGTTGTTATTGGTACAGAGTTAATAACTAATTTGGTTGGCAGTATAAACGAGAATTTACCCGCTCTGTTAGAAAGTGCAAGCACAATACTTAATACATTGATTAACGGTATTGTTACATTACTGCCTACATTAGTACCCGTTGTGGTGTCAATGATAAGCACGCTTGTTAATGCGATTTTAGAGAATTTACCTATGATTTTGCAAATGGGAATACAGTTGATCGTTTCGTTGGCTGAGGGTATAGCCTCAATGCTTCCCGAATTGATCCCATTGGCAATTAATGCGGTCTTAAATTTGGTTGATACTTTGCTTGATAATATTGATTTAATTATTGATACAGGTATTGAATTAATTTTCGCATTGGCAGACGGTCTTTTAGAGGCTTTACCTCAGTTGATAGAGAAAATCCCTGTTATTATTAATAAGTTGATAATGGCTATAACAAACAATCTCCCGAAGCTCATAGAAATGGGTGTTGAGCTGACCGTTAAATTGGCGGTTGGTCTTATCAAGGCTATACCGCAGTTGTTGGCAAGCATACCGCAAATAATTACTTCCCTTATAAATGGAATAGGTAATTATTATTCAAAACTTGGCGAAGTTGGATTGAATCTCATTAAAGGCTTGTGGAACGGTATCAGTAATGCAGGTGCTTGGCTGAGAGACAAAATAAGTGGCTTCTTTGGCGGTGTTGTTGATAGTATTAAAGATTTCTTTGGTATTCATTCACCATCAAAATTATTCAGTGATGAAATCGGTAAAAACTTGGCTTTGGGTGTTGGAGAAGGCTTTGGCGATACAATGGCAGATGTGTCAGCGGATATGCAGGGAGCGATACCGACAGAATTTGATACAAGTGTAAATATGAATACATCCTCCTCTTATGGCTCTAACTATGATTATATGGTTACTGCATTTAAGGAGGCATTGAAGGGTGTAAAAGTGGTAATGAATAATAGAGAAATGGGAGCGTTTATCGTTAGTACGGTTGAGAGGGAGGTATATACTTAATGAATTATGTTATTTGGAATAATAAAGATAGCAGAGATATAAAAGAGCTCTTGATTAGTGAATTACCTCCAATAACAAAACCGAATATGCGAGTAGAAGAAACGGTAATTGACGGTGTGGATGGCTCAATTATCGAGGAATTAGGCTATGAGAGCTATGACAAAACTATTTCTATTGGCTTAAAAATCGGTGCTGAGGTTGATAAAATCATTGAATTTTTCACAGGAAACGGTGAGATAGTATTTAGCAATGAACCTGATAAATATTACATAGCAAGAATTATCAAAAATATAGACTATGAGAGACTATTGAGATATAAGGTTGCAAATGTAACTTTCAGGGTTCAGCCTTTTAAGTACAACCGTGTAGAAGTCCCCCGTGAAGCGACCTCCGAAAGACAGAGTATGATTGTTGAAAACCTCGGCAATCATACTTCAAAGCCGTTAATAACAATTACAGGATCAGGAACGGTTGAACTGAGCGTAAATGATAATGCGGTATGTCGATATACCTTCCCGAGCGATGAAAACACCGTATTTCTTGATAGCGAAAAGCAAGATGCCTATTGGGGAAATACACTGAAAAATAGGAATATGATCGGTGAATTTCCTATCTTTGAAAAAGGCAATAATGTACTCGCTTGGAGTGGTGCGGTTGAAAGCATACAAATAAGGAAATATAGTAGGTGGTTGTGATGATAAGAGTTTACGATGAAACCGAAAGACTATTTAATCACAATGGCATAAAAGCCCTTAAACCGTTGTTCGCAGAGGTGTTAAAGGTTGATAATGGCGATTATTTAATTGAGTTGGAAGATACACTTGATAATCTTGAATACTACCAAAAGGGGATGATAATTAGAGTTACAACTCCGTGGGGTATTCAAGGTTTTAGGTGTGATAATCCTATTATTCAAAACAATAGGATCTCCTGCAAGGCTTGGCATTTGTCCTATGACAGCAAGAACTATATAATTAATGAAGCAAATGCGAAAAAAGAAAACTGTAACGATGCTCTAAATCGCTATAATGACAATACCGACACGGAAAGCCCTTTTACCGTAATAAGCGATATTGCCACATTACCAACAACAAGAGCGGATAAAAACTCCTTATTTGAGATGTTTACTAAGCTTGCAAATGTCTATTCGGGGCATTGGGAAAGAGATAATTATACCTTTGGCATAAAGTCAAGCATAGGGCAAGACAGGGGTGTTGTGTTAGCATATAACAAAAATATTACCGATATTGAAATTGAGGAAAATTGGGATAATGTTTGCACAAAGCTCCTGCCTTATACCACAGATGGAGAAACAGAGATCACATTAGACGAAACCTATGTTGAAGTAAGCGAAGCTTTATATGATATTCCATACACAAGGGCGGTTAAGTTTGAGCATAGCTTCAACAGGGAGAATTTTGATACCGAAGCCAAATATACAGCAACGGTTAAGGAATGGCTACACAGCGAAGCGTTGAATTACTTGGAGGCAAACAAAATGCCACAGGTAAACTATTCAGTTTCAGCAAGGTTGGATAACGTTTCCGATGTTGGAGATATTATCTATGTAAAACATCCCAAATGTAAGGTTGATATTTCCACAAATGTCATATCTGTAAGATATGATGCTCTCAAAGGAAGATACACGGCAATAGAGTTTGGTAACTTCAAGAAAAAAATTAAGAATTTCGCAAATGAAATTGTTTCAAAAGTTGAAGCGGATAGCGACAAAAAGATTGCCGACAATAACACATTATTACAGGCAGAGCTTGAAAAAGCAACATCGGGCATTAACTCAGTATTGTCAGGAAGTTATGTAATAAACAGTGGCAACGAGATATTGATAGTTGATAGACTGCCGAAAGAAGAAGCGTTATATTGCTTGAGAATCAACAGTGCGGGCATTGGCTTTAGCAAGACGGGCATATATGGTACTTTTAATAGTGCTTGGGCTATTGATGGAACGCTGAATATGCAAGAAATCAATGTTATCAATTTAACTGCATCGCTGATTAAAGGCGGTATTCTTAAATTGGGCGGTATAAACAATGCAAGCGGTACATTTGAGTTGTACGATAATTCAAACAGGCTGACAGCTTTAATGGATAAGACAGGCTTAACTGTTTATGCGACAAATGGCGATTATGTCAAGCTCAATGCAGAGGTAGGATTTGCGGGGTATAACAAAAACGGTACAAAAATTTATTGGGCAGACGGTGATCTGTTTAGTATGAAGAATGCTGAAGTGGAAAATGAAATAAAGATAGCGGGAAAAATTAAAATTGTTCCTGTATCAACAAGCGATAATGTCGGTGTTGGTTTTGTCGCTATTGGTTAAGGAGGGGTATATATGGCACAAGTAAGTTCGGGTCGTTTTTTAACGACATCTGCTGAAGGTAGAGCATTACAATTTGATTGGTCGGTTGACAATACAAACATCGGAAGCAATTACAAAGAAATATATTGGAGCTTGTACGGTGTAGGATGGGCAGGTGGTTATGTCACTTGCGGTAATTTCAAAGTAGTTATAGACGGTGAAACGGTTTATAGTTCAAGCACACGAATAGATGTTTATGCGGGAACTGTAATTGCGAGTGGTAAAAAGAAGATATATCACAACGATGATGGTACAAGATCATTTAGTGCAAGTGTTGAAGCAGGAATATATTCCTATGCGGTAAATTGTAGCGGTAGTGGATCTTGGGAATTGCCGACAATACCGAGAAAAGTCAATATAACGAGTTTTAATGTCAACCAAATAGACGAGACAAGCGTTTTATATAATTTCACCGTTGATCAGCCTTGCGATTATGCGTGGTATTCCACCGATAACGGTGCGACTTGGCACGGATTACCCAATACTAATATCGTAAGCGGTTTGACCGCAAACACAACATATCAGTTCAAACTGCGTGTTAGAATGACAACGAGCCAAATAACAACTGACAGTTCAACTTATCCACAGTCAACATATAATTATCCACATTGTATAGATAGCCCTGACTTTATCATTGGTGATAGCTTTACATTAAAGTTTTATAATCCGTTGGGTAGGCAAATAAGTGTAGTAGGATACGCTAAAAGTGATGGCTCACAAATATTTGCAGGAAGAACAACGGACACGAAATTAACAGGTTTTAATGTCAACGATGAAAACGGTGGTATGGATGCTATGTATAATAGCATACCAAATTCACAAAGCGGTGAGTATAAAGTTGAGGTTGCAAGTGATGTTACACCGATTATGTTAAGGGAAACGGGAAACACATACCGCATAAGAGGTAATGAGACACCCACAATAAACGCTTTTGATTACGTTGACGGAAACGATGCGGTTGTTGCGGTTACGGGAGATAACACACAGATAGTACAGAATGAGTCAATATTACAAGCTCGTTTTCATCCCGCAACTGCAAACTATGGGGCAGGTGGCATAACAAGTTATATTCTTGAATGCAACGGCATTAGCAAAGGCGGTTATGATGCAGGAACATATGAATTTGGCATAATTGATAGTTCAAGAGATGTTGAATTAAAGCTAACAGCATACGATAGCAGAGGTTTATCAGCTTCAAAAACTATTACCGTTAAAATGGTTGCTTACGAAATGCCCAAAGCTACCGTAGATCTGCGAAGGTTGAATAACTATGAAGATGAAACATATTTAACTGTTGATGGTTCGGTGTCAAGTGTACTTGGTAAAAACACTATGACGATACAATACCGATATAGGCTGTCAAGCGGTTCTTATGGTTCATTTGCAACGATAGGAGATAGAGCAACACAAACCTTATCGTTAGATAAAAACAATATTTATATATTTAATGTTGTTGTTACTGATATTTTTGGATCTAAATTTGACAAGGAATATAGGTTGGAAAAGGGTGTATTTCCTTTATTTATAGATACTGAGAAAAATTCAGTAGGAATAAATAAGCTACCATCAAAGGAAAAAGCACTTGAATTGGACGGACTATTGGTAACACACGCAAGAGATACAATACAAGCAGAAAGCGGTCAAACGGTTGAAATAGTGCTTGATTTGAATGGCGGTGCTAACGGTACAGCATTAGTGAACATTAGAATAATGGGGGCAGATTTGGAGATAGCAAGGTTATATTATGCCTTTAGATCCACTCAATATTTCGGTATTGGTACACTAATCACCGAATTGAATTATAACAACACTTCAGCTTCTGTTCCGTGTGCAATTGAAAATACAGTGGGTGGGTTGAAGTTTAGATTAACCAACAACCACACAAGCACGGTAACAATTAGGCATTCAATTATTGAACTGTGTTAAAGGAGGTGAGACGGTGGAAATTCTCGAATTTATAAAAGAATATTGGGTGATTATTACTGCATTCCTCGGAGAGATCGGTGTGCTTTGGGGATTTGTAAAAAACATTAACAAATCAACCAAATGCACATTAAGAAATGACATCTTGGATATTTATGACCGTTGCAAGGAAAGTGGCAAGATCACACATTATCAACTGCAAAGCATAATGTATTCTTATGACAGATACAAGAAACTAAAGGGCAACTCTTTTGTTGATGAGATCATTGATAGAATACAAGATTTTGAGTTAATTGATTAGGAGGAAATATGGAAGATAAAATATTAGTTAATCTTAGTACGGATGCCAACCATACCTTTGAATGCCCAACTAATATAATTGGTAGAGAAGGTGAGGGCTATACCTCACGATTTGAGATAACCATTCCTGAAAAGTTTACAGGTTGCTCGGTATATCTTGATTTTGAAAAGCCAAATGGTGAGAAACTGAGAACTCCGAAGCTGAATATGGAAAACGGTGTAGCGGTTTATGATGTTCATCCTTATCTGCTTACCGATGATGGGGAAATCAAAGCACAGGCGGTTTTGATAGCAGAAAACGGGCAGACTTGGAAAAGCTCTAAAAAGAAATATCATATACAAAAAAGTATAAACGCTATTGAAGAGATCCCCGACAAAGAGGACTTTATAACTGAGATGCAAAGGGTTTTGGAAGATATAGTAAACGCATCAGCCGAGGTCGAAGTGCAAGACGATAAAATTACCGCTATCGGCAAGCGTGTTACAACGCTTGAATCAGCAGTTTATGGTGACATTGCACAAGAGGTTGAGGATAATTCGGTTGCATATGTAAAAGATGTACCTTCAAACGCATTACCCTATGCGGAAATCAAAAAAATAGGTGGTATGACTTACAAGGATGCGGTAACACAGACAATCCGATCCGCTCCCGTGACAGAGGTTAAGAGCGTAGGGGCGAATCTTCTTCCGTACCCGTATGTTCACACAAGCGGGACACGAGGCGGTGTTACTTTTACCGACAACGGAGATGGTTCTATTACTGTAAAGGGTACTGCGACAACCACTACAAGTTTTAATTTTTACAACGGCAATATTTTTGAGGTTGGCAAAACTTATATTTTGGGAGTGGGCGTAATTGTTGCGTATAAAGATGCAAACGGCACTTCAAAATGGGTAGGTGGTGCAAGTCCTAATGCAACATCTCTCGCGTGGGCAAATGGTTATACCGTAGTGATGATTTATTATCAGGTGTCTGCTAATAAGTCGGTGGATGAAACAATTTATCCCTTTATCGTAGAATCTACTGACACACCCAAATACACCCCCTATAAACAGTTAATCACTGCCATACCCATTCCCGAAGCGGTTCAGGCTCTTGACGGATATGGTGATGGAGTGAATGAATCGGCATATAACTATATTGATTTTGAGAAAAAGCAATTTGTGAAGCGTGTTGGTAAGGTGGATATGGGGACACTTAATTGGAGTGTCTATCAAGGAGTGTTTACTGTATATGGCTTGAATAAAAAAGCGGGAGTTTATAATCTGCTGACGAGCGTATATACAAATACTAACGCTAATTGGAATGAGATGCCCGACAAAACAATAATGGGTTACAGCACAACGGGTGATATTACTGTAACAGATAGCACCTATGCCGATACCGCATCTTTCAAAACCGCAATGTCAGGTGTGATGCTTTATTACGAACTCGCTACACCCGAAGTCACCGACATTTCCGACCTTCTTTCGATGGATAATTACATCGAGGTTGAGGGCGGTGGTTCGCTGACATTCAAGAATGAATATGAGTACGATGTACCGAGTGAAGTTGTTTTTGTTACAAAGGGGGCGAGTGAATGAAAAACATAATGCTTTTTTATAAGTGCGGGGCAATAAAAGACTTTTTTGAAAAGGAAGCAGAAAAGCGTATTCGTGCAGAGTACAGTGAGAGGGCAGAAAAAGAAATTCTCCGCAATATGCTCACCGACACCGACACCGCCATCACTTACGCAAAGAGAGTGAACGAAATTAAAACAGCGGTGAAGGCTGAAATTACGGCTGTATTGGGCTTTGATGTTGATGTGGGCTTTGATCCCAATGCAACCACAAACGGCATTTCTAACCAAGTCAATGAACTCTCCGAAGCACTCAATATGATTTTGGAAGGAGTGACCGAATAATGAAGAAAGAACTCCGAGAAAAGATCATTGCTTACAATAAGCGTGTTAAGGAAAAAGGCGAAAAAGCTGACGATATGGAAGTGCTTATAAATGCTCTTGCAAAGCTCCCGTGGGGACAGCTTAAAAAGGTGCTTTCCGATGAGGTTATTGCGGTGCTGAAAAAATATGGATTTGAGGCTTAATGCTTCACTTATATTCCCCTTGTGATCTTATTTCACAGGGGGATATATAATTAATGAAGGAGAATATCAAAATGAGAGCAATGAGAACAAATCAGCACGATGGTATGGATCTCCTGTTCAAGCGTTGTTTAGATGCAGATTATACGCATACCGCAGAGGGCGGTGATTATGCCATTGAGGTTGATGACAATACATTATACATACTTTTTGAATGGTCGGATGGTGCGGAAGATTGGCGAAACAATCTTGACTTCCCCGCAAAACCTTATAAGCGTATGACAGAGAAATGGTTCTGCCATAGGGGATTTTTAAGGGTATGGAAAGCAATGAGGGATGAGATAGAAAACCGTGTGGCACAGACATTGCAACAGCATACCAATATATCAAATATAACCATTGGCGGATATTCTCACGGTGGTGCTATGGCTTTGTTTGCCACTGAGGATATGGCATATCTGTACGGCAAAAACTTTAACGTTAGCGGTTATGGCTTTGGTGCTCCGAGGGTTTTATGGGGGTACATTCCCAAAGCTATTAGAGAGAGAATTTCAGCCTTTGAGACGATCAGGAACATTCCTGATCTAATCACACATCTTCCTCCGAAAGTATTTGGGTATCGAGACATTAACATTACCGAGATAGGTGAGGAAGGAAAGTACAAGCCTATTGAAGCACATTATAACTCAGCTTATATGGCAGAGTTGAATTGAACACACAAGATTGTGGGGGGTGAATTTCACTCCCCATTTTCTTTTTTTAAATAACAATTTAAGGAGATGACAATATGAATATAATAAAAAATTTAGTACCAACAGACAAATATAATATCAAATGCCCTTATTCAATGACACCGTCAAGGATCGTGGTGCATAATACAGCGAATGATGCTCCTGCGAGAAATGAGATCGCTTATATGATCGGGAATAATCAAGAGGTATCATTCCATTATGCCGTAGATGATAAAGAAGTGGTGCAAGGCATTCCCGAAAACAGAAACGCTTGGCACTGCGGAGATGGGGCAAACGGAAAAGGCAACCGTGAGGGTGTAGCAGTTGAGATCTGCTATTCAAAGAGCGGTGGCGATTGATTTATACAAGCGGAGAAAAACGCAGTTGATCTAATCGTATCAATTCTTAAAAAATATAATTGGGGTGTTGATAGGGTAACAAAGCATCAAGATTATAACGGTAAATACTGTCCGCATAGAACCTTAGATATGGGGTGGGATAGATTTATTAAGATGATAGAAGCAAAGATGAACAACCAATTACACAAGGTGCAGGTGGGAGCTTTTTCAAATAGAGCTAATGCCGAAAAACTTTGCAACGAGCTAAGATCAAAAGGCTATTCCGCATTTATAAAAACCGAATAACAAAGAAAAGGCTGTGAAATCAATCACAGCCCTTTTTTGTTGCCTATATTCAAGGCTTTGAGGTAGTTATAATAAAAAGCAATCAGCTCCTCCAAGTTGTTTTTTATGATAATTAAAATTCGTTAAAATAAATAGCTAAATTGCCTTTAGCTTTTTCATACACTATCTTATCTAATACGGTGCGTAGGGCTTCATTCTTTGCCGTTGCGGTTACATCATCTCGTTTGATAAACTCGACTATCTCCGCTACCTTTTTTGCATACGCATCAGGATCAATCTCTGTCTTTGGTGCTTCCTCATCACGCTTTGCAATAAGATTGTTGATACGTTCGGTTATTTCCTTCTTGTTTTGCCCGTATTGCTCTATCGTGTCTATTTCAGCAAGGAATGCTTGTTTTGCCCTCTCAAGCTTGCGTTCCTCTATGGCTATGAGCTTATCAAAGTCAATGGTGGCATTTTCGGATTTCTTCGGTTCTTTGGGAACGATGGTGAATTGCTTGGTTTTTATCACCTGCTCCAAACCTTCTATAAGAGCATTTTCTATCTTCGGCATTGTGACCGAATGAGAAACTTTACAAGATCCTCTTGAATAGTTACAGCACTGCATAGTGCGGTTTTGGCTCTTTCCGCTCGTTACAGCACCTCTTGCCAATGTTGCACCGCAAGAACTGCACCTTACAATGCCTTTGAGCATATAATCCGTCAACTGTTCTCGTTTGGCATACTTCGGGTATATCTTTTTTATCTGCTTAATTCTTTCCTGCACCTTATCCCACAATTCGATTGAGATCAACGGTTCGTGTAGCCCTTCGACCAATGCAATCTCTTCGTCTTTGTAGTTGCGTTTTGAGATGGTTCTTGTTCCGCTTGGGCTTCGTCTCAGCATTCCTGTGTATGCAGGGTTGTTCAGCATATAATCAATCCAACGGTTGTCAGGTGCATTTCCACGCTTTGTGCGGATTCCACGGTTGCCGAAATCCATTGCTATTGTTCTTGCACCTTCTCCGTCTGCGAACCTTTGGAACGCTTCACGAACAAAGTCAGCTTCTTCTTCATTAACAAACCATTTCTTAGCTGTCATATAATAACCGAACGGAGGATGACAGGTTGGTTCGCCACGGGAGAATTTTTCTTCCATACCTCTTGACACTTCCACACCGAGGTTTATAGAGTAAAATTCATCCATCCATTCTATGATACGTTCTATAAGTGTACCAAAATGCCCTTCAGGAATAGGCTCGGAAACGGAAACAACGGAAACACCGTTCTTTCTTAGCAGGTTCTTATACAATATAGCCTGTTCCTGATTACGGGCAAATCTTGAAAACTTCCATACAAATATCGTTTCAAACGGGTGGCTTTTCTCCTTTGCTGTTGCGATCATACGGTTAAAATCGCCACGTTTTTTAACGTTTCTTCCTGAGATACCGTCATCGTAGAATACATATTCATCAGGGATTTGATAACCTTCTTTCTTCGCATATTCTCTTATCTTCTTTAGCTGAGAATCAGGGGAGTATTCATCTTGCCTTTCGTCCGAAACACGAATGTAGGCTGAGCCTATTTTGAATAAATCATCCACGGGATCACTTCCTTCATTATTTATTATTCTATTGGTTTAATTTTTGTAAAGTAATTATAGACCGCAAGAAGCTCTTCTTTGTGTTGAAGCTTTTCTTTAAGAAGAAGTATTTCTGTTTCTTGTGCGGAGGTCTTTGCTCTTAGCATTTCAAGCTCTGCGAGAACAAGATCACGTTCCGCTTCTGCTACCACTGCGGTTTCCTTAACTTCTGCTAATGTTTTTGGTGAGAGTATTATGTTAGTATCTGCGAGAACATCATCAAGAGAGCCACCAAGAGCTTTGACAATTCGATATAGAGTAGAAGCAAGAGGCTCACTTTTGCCCGAAAAGATACGTTTAACGGTGCTTTCGGGGGTCATACTTGCCACTGCGATCTCTTCATAGGTCATTCCTGATGCTTTCCTTAATTCTTTTAAGTTATCAAGTAACATATTTTTATCCTTTTTTAAAAAATTAGTATTATTTTTGATGCTATCTACGGCATCAAAGTTGAGTATAAAAGTATTAAAGTTGAGTATTGATTTTGGGGTTAATTAAATATATAATTTTAGCATAATATTTCGACAAAATTTGTTTGACAACAATGTTATAATGAAGTAAACTAAATTTAGAACGTATGTTCGGGTATTATATAGGGGGATTGAGCAATGACAGAAAATAAAGCGGAACTAATTAAACTTATACTTGAAAACGATAACGTTGAACAAGCGGTGCTTACCGTTGCAGACATTATTTCTTGTTTTTCAAAGCAACACGGATCAACTCAAGGGCGAGTTGTTGCTGATCTTCAGTTAATGTATCAAATGAGCCGAGAGATGTGATAAGTACCTTTCTTGTTTCGTGCGATAGTCGATGGTATAGCTCCATCCACATTTTTTCACCTTCGGAAAGCTTTTGCTTTTCGGGGGTGTTTGTTTTTTTATTATCGCTCCATCCCATTAAATATTCTTGCGACACGCTGAAAGCCTTTGATAATTTTTCGATAACATCCAACGGAATCTTTGCCGTTGTACCTGATGCATACCTTTGAAGCGATGACTTCTTTATTCCTGTTATTTTTTCTAATTCTTGGTAAGATAGCTTTGATTGTTCTATCAATGCTTTTATTCGTTCGGAACGAGTTGACATCTTTTTCACCTCCTATCCCATATTTTACACCATACATCCCAAAAATGCAATAGAAAATCAAAAAATTTTTTTATTTTATCCCAAAAAAGGGTTGACAAATGAAAAAAAGTGTGCTACAATGTACTCGCATCCCACTTTTGGGATAAAATCAAATAAGGAGGATTATATGGTAGACGTAAACAAGTTGAAAGCACAAATGGTTCTAAAGGGGCATACCCAAAAATCACTTGTGGCAGAGATGAACAAGCGTGGTGTTAAAACCACCGAGAACACCTTCAGCTCTAAGATGAACGGCAGATCGCAGTTTGATTGTGAAGATGCAGATGTGATTTGCGACATCCTTGAGGTAGAAGATTCGGCAACGAGAGCCGAAATTTTTTTGGCATAATCATCCCACTTTTGGGATAGAAGAGGAGAAGGCAATGAGATACGATAGGTACATAGGCTGTCATCATTATTGGATCAGGTTCTTCAACGGAACGCACGAAGTGAGAGAAACGGAAACAGACAACGAACACGATCCCATTACAACGGTTTTCAGAGGGCATTATGAAGAATGCGTCAATTTCATAAACGAGCGTGAAATTGAGTACCAAGAAAGCCTGTTTTGAATACTATAACACCAAACAATTAAAAGGAGCATTTCAATGGCAAGGAAAGAACAAAAGCTTACCTGCACGTTCTTTGTGGGGGACAAGCAAGTAGTCAAGCTATCTCCCGAACACCTTGATAAAATGGCTAAAAGATTGGGAGATGTAATGAGCATCTATTACACAGCACATTCGGAAGAATACAGACAATTGAAAGGAAGATAAGAAAATGAAAAAGGCATTCGGAGTAATTAAGGAAACAGTGTTATGGGTTTTAGGTTTTGACGGTAAAAAGCGGAGATGGGCTGTTGACAATGGCTTATGCGACTTTAGCGGTCAAGGCAGAGACGAATACGGAAAGTGAGGTACATTAAGATGAAAACATTAAATCAAAGCATTATTTCGATCAGGGTGAGCTTGCAGAACGCAAAGCTGAAGAAAAGCGGTAAAAACAAATTTGCGGGATTCGATTATTTTGAACTGTCGGACTTCCTGCCGAAGCTGAACGAGCTTATGGAAGCGGAGGATGTAAACGATAGATTTTATATCAAAAATGACTATGCTGTATTGGAGCTTATGAAAGGCGAAGAGGTCAACACCTACACAATGCCGTTTGTGCTGTTTGAAACTCCCGTAAATATCAAGGTTGATAGTAACACGGGCGAAGCGAGAGAAGTCAAGACAATGCAGGATATTCAGTATCTCGGAGCATTAAATACCTATTACAAGAGATATTTGTATCTTAACGCATTTGGTATCACCGATGGCGAGGTAATTGACAGTATGGATAACGGCAATCTTGGAAAGGCAGAGCCGAAAGCAGAACCGAGAGCAACCGAAAAGCAGTTGGAAATGATAACCAAGCTCTATAACGCAGAGGAAATGCCTAAAATCTATGAATGGGCAAGAACCGATGATCTTCACAATTTGACAATCTCTCAGGCGAGTGCCTTAATCTCCAAAAGAAAGGGTAACAAACAATGAACGATTTAATCAAAGTTGAGAACGGTAACTCCATACTTGATATGGCGGTTAGCAAAAAGATAGCGGAATTTGAAAGACAGATGAAGCTGATCAAGGAGCAAGAGGAAGCCCTGAAAGAAGCTATCAAGGCAGAGATGGAAGCAAAGGGCATCTTGAAGGTTGAAGATGAAGAAAACGGAATGGCGATCACCTATATTGCACCGTCTTACAGAGAAACGTTCGATAGCAAGAAATTCAAGGCAGAAAAGCCCGAAATGTACGATGAATATGTGAAGCTATCGCCTGTTAAGTCAAGCATCAGGATCAAGTTGGATTAAGGAGGGGCGAAGATGTACGGAGTAATAATCACTATTATCATTTGTTTAACGCTTCTTGCACTTTGTGCAATGGGCAAGAACAACAAAAAGTAAGCTGAAGGAAGGTGAAACGGTGAAAACATTTGAGATCAACGGGCATATCGTTGAATTTATACCCGAAACACACCAATATTTAGTGGACGGAATGCTCACACCGTGCGTATCAAACATTCTTGCCTATAAATTCAATGACTACGGATCTGTATCACGGGAGGTCTTGCAACGAGCGAGTGAAAGGGGAACGGAACTGCACGAAGCGATTGAACGTTATGAGCGAGACGGAACAACGAGCGAGTTGAGGGAATTTAAGAACTATCTATTTTTGAAAAAGCATCACGGCTTTACAAACATAGCGAACGAAGTGCCTGTGATCTATGAAAAAGACGGTACAGTGCTTTTTGTTGGCACACTTGACCAAGTTATCGAGATGGACGGAAAGTGCGGTATAAACGATTTTAAGAGGGTGTCAGCACCTAACAAACAAAAGATAGCGTATCAACTGAACTTTTACAAGTTAGCATACGAACAAACCTATAACAAGACGGTGGACTTCTTATCATACACGCATTTGAGGGAGACGGTACGAAAGTTTAATCTTCTCCCGATCAACGAGGAAGTAACACTAAACCTACTAAATGAATTTTTAGAAAGTGAGAAATAATATGGAAGCATTGATGAAAGCAATTAACGAAATTTTGGCAAAAAAGGATGACCGCATTGCCATTCTTGTATGGGAAAAAGAGAGAGCGGAAAGAGAGGTTGCGGAACTCAAAGCAGTGATTGCGGAGCTTAGACAAGATATTGAGAAGTACAAGGAAAACGAGGTAAACAGGGATGAATAAGGTTATTATAATAGGTCGCACAACAGCCAATGTGGAACTGAAACAGACCACATCGGGAACATCGGTAGCATTATTTAGCATCGCTGTCAAGAGAACATTTAAGAATGCAAGCGGTGAGTACGAAAGCGACTTCTTCAATTGCATTGCCTTTAGCAAGCTTGCGGAAACGATCAGCAGATATGTTAAGAAGGGTGATCAGGTTGGAATCGAGGGCAGACTTCAAACAAGAAACTACACCAACAAAGAGGGCAAGAAGGTTTACGTAACAGAAATTATCGTTGAAAATGTTGAGTTTTTGCAGACAAAGAAGCAGGAAGAACAGAAGTCATCCTTTGAAGAAGCAGATCCTTTTAAGGATGTAAAGTTTGAAGAACTTAAAACTGATGATGATTTACCCTTTTAAGTTATGAAAACGGCAGGAAAGATAAAAGAGATAATCACCGATCTATTAAAGTTAGATATGGATAAAATCTATGTCTGCGAAATTAAAGAGCCGAAATCCAAAAGGAGCTTGGAACAAAACAAGCTCCTATGGAAGCTCATTCATCGTATCGCAAAAGAAACCTATCAAGACGATATGGATGTATATTGTGCGGTGTTGGAGAGAGCAGATGCTTTAAGCGATTATGTGATTACTGCGGTAGATATGGCAGATGACTTGCGAAAGTCATTCAGGGGTGTGAAATTCATTCGGATGCAAGAAGTCAACGGTAAAGATTGTTTTATTTACAAGGTATATCTTGGTAGCTCAAAGATGAATACTGCTGAGATGAACGAGCTTATAGAGATAACAATGCAGGTATGCGGTGAGCTTGGGATAGATACAAGGGAGGAATGGTATGGCGATTGTTAAAGTGGGGTGGAGCGGTGGCAAGGACAGCACTGCGACAGTTATACTTCACTTGAAACGAGGTGATAAGGTTAAGGCGGTTTGCTATGTGCCAATGTTCACCGAAGAAATTCCTCTCATTCTTAAAGATCATTATCAATTCATCTTGAAAACGGCTGATTACTTTCGTTCTTTGGGTGCTGAGGTTTTTATTGTATCAGGTATGACTTATGTCGATTATGTTCTTCATAGAGCCACACGAGGAAAACACAAGGGCAGAATTTTTGGTTTTCCGTGTTTTATTCGTGGACAATGTGGCTTTAAGCGAGATAGCAAAATGAAAGCCTGTAAACAGTGCGATGTTGGTTATTATGATTACGAAAGTATTGGAATTGCTTGGGATGAAAAGAGCAGACAAAACCAATTAAATGACAAGGTGAGATCTATTCTTGTTGAAGAAGAATACACACAAAAAGATTGTGTTAGATTGTGCTTGGAACATAATGCTTACTCACCTGTTTATAGCGACCGTTCGAGAGATGGTTGTGCTTTGTGTTTTAACGCT
Source organism: Eubacteriales bacterium (assembly GCA_045644965.1). Taxonomy (GTDB): domain Bacteria; phylum Bacillota; class Clostridia; order Oscillospirales; family CAG-272; genus RGIG4608. Next base: position 6,034 of record JAZRHW010000170.1, on the reverse strand, counting down.
AAAGCCAACGAAAGAAAACGGTGGTTTTCGGACTACCCTGAAGCCTTCAATATCTTGTTGCACTTGCAAGATGTTGTTAGAGCCGAAAAGCCTGATTTTTATCCGTTACGAAATTATAAGTGGTTTATAGAACCTGATTATCAAACATCAATGTTCGATGAACCAAACGAACAAAAATACATCATCAATTAAGAAAAGCGAGGAGGAGTGGTGCGAGTGAGTAAAAAGACGGAATTTTGCATTATGAAGCCTGATGTTAGGTGGAGTACACAAAGATTTGAGGGTAGCCACAGGCACGAAATCTTTTACGGTTTTTCCAATGGCAATAGAAACAAGTCAATAGAAGATGGCTTGGTAATATTCCTTCGACCTGAAGATCACAATATGAGCGATAAAGGAATACACGCAAACAAAGAATTTGATTTGTATGCAAAAAGGAAAGCTCAGTTAAGGTGGATGGAGTTTTACGGAAAGACCGAAGAACAATTTAGGAAAAGGTACGGTAGGAGTTGGTTATGAATAGTAGAGATAAGGGAGCAAGGGGAGAAAGAGAGCTTGCAAGCAAACTAAGAGAATATGGTTACGATTGCAGAAGGGGTCAACAGTATTGCGGTGCTAATGGCGATGCCGATGTTGTCGGGCTTCCCAAATTACACATTGAATGTAAAAGGGTGGAAAGATTAAATCTTTACGATGCGATGGCACAGGCAAAGCACGATAAGAAAGCCGATGAACTTCCTGCGGTGTTCCACCGAAAGAATAATAGCAAGTGGCTTGTAACAATGGAAATTGACGATTTTATGAAGTTATATAAGGAGTGGGAAAATGACACAAATAAAACTTAAAGACGGGAGCGACCTGAAAGCCAGAGTTGGAGAGTGTTATTGCTATATGAGAACATTCGTAATAAACGGAATTGAAGCTCTAACGGACGATTTCGGTACACAATTTGATACAGATCCACCCGAGAGAGACTTTTATTATGGTTGTGGCAATATGCAATTTATCCCCAAAAAAAGTACAACGGAAGTGCTTGACAAATACAAAATCACGCAAGCCGAATATGAGCAAATATGCAAAGAGCTTGATTGCTTGTCTTTTGGATCTTGTAGTTGGTGCGATTAGAAAGGAGCAAAAAATGACACAGAGAGAGGCTATTTTACAGTACATAGAAGAATTTGGGAGCATTACACCGATGCAAGCCTTTTCGGATCTTGGCATCACGAAGCTCGCTACACGAATCAGCGAGATGCGAAAAGACGGAATGACTTTCAAGATCGAAACGGTTAGTGTCAAGAACAGATACGGAAAGACGGTCAGCTTTGCCAAATACTCATTTGCGGAGGGTGAAAAATGCAACACTCGTTCGATATAGATATAGCAAAAGAATACGGCATATTAGAAGCGATCTTATTAAATAATCTGTGGTATTGGATAGAAAAGAACCGAGCCAACGAAACAAACTTTTTTGACGGTGAGTATTGGACTTACAATAGCACAAGAGCGTTCAATGAGTTGTTCCCTTATGTATCGGAAAGGCAAATTAAACTTGCCTTGAAACACCTTAGAGAAGAAGAGATCATAAAAGTCGGAAACTATAACACGGTTTCCTATGACAGAACGCTGTGGTACGCATTTACCAAAAAGGGCAAATCCATAGTGCAAAAATGTCCGATGGATGGTGCAAAAATGTCCGATGGAGATGCTGAAAATGTCCGACCTATACCAAATATAAACACAAATAAAAAACCAAATAAAAAAACAAATATATTTGTGCCACCGACCTTAGAGGAAATAGAAGCATATTGCAAAGAACGAAACAACGGTGTTGATGCAAAACACTTCTTTGATTACTATTCAGCGGGTGATTGGGTGGATGCAAAGGGCAACAAGGTTAAGAATTGGAAACAGAAGCTGATCACTTGGGAGAAGTCAAGCAAGACAGCAAAAAAGCAAGACAAGCAACCGAGTAAACAAGAGGAAGAACTGCTAAAGATGTTTGGAGGGTGATATGGATGTTTCAGCAGTATATGAAAAATCTTGAAGCAAGGGCTAACGAAGCTATAAAAACTGAAGAGGGTGATTATGTCAAGGATGGATTGCTATACTGCGGGAAATGCAATACTCCGAAGCAAAAAAGGGTTGAAATAATGGATATGGTTATCTTCCCTAAAGTCTTGTGCAAATGCGGATGTGAGCAGAGAGATCGAGAGGAAGAAGCCGAGAGAAAAAAAGCATTTGCAGAAAGAATAAATAAGTACAGAAATATGGGCTTTCCTCAAAGTCAAATGCAGTATTGGACTTTTGACAATGATGATCTTGGAAACGAAAAGCTCACGAATATGGCAAGGCGATATGTTAATCACTTTGATGCTTTTTGCAAAGACGGTAAAGGACTGCTGTTATATGGCGGTGTCGGTACGGGAAAAACCTATATAGCTTGTATGATCGCCAATGCTCTTATTGATAAAGGTTATCCCGTTTTAGTTACCAATTTTGCAAGGATTTTAAGCACGTTACAAGGCACTTTTGATAAGCAGGAATATCTTGATAGCCTTAATCAATTCAGGTTGCTTATAATTGACGATTTGGGCATTGAGAGGGACACAGGATATGCCAAAGAGCAAGTATTCAATATCATTGATAGCAGATACAGAGCAGGACTTCCAATGATCATAACAACCAACCTGACGATGCAGAAGTTAGCAACGGAAAGCGAGCTTGCGGACAAAAGAGTATATGACAGGATCTTGGAGCGTTGTTATCCTGTCGAGGTTACGGGAGAAAGCAGAAGAATGAAAAAGCTGATAAATTCCCGTGATGATATGAAAAACATTTTAGGAATATAAGGAGAATGATATGGCAAAAGGTTATTATCAGCCAAGAAGAAAATACGCAAAGCCGAGAAAATATAACGGAAAATGTGAAGGATGCGGAACACCGAAACCGTCTAACGAGGTTTATTGCTATGTTGACGATGTGAATCCTGCGATAAATTACAACGCACCTTATCTTTGCAAAGAGTGTTATGAAAAGAAATACACGAAAGGAAAATAAAAAATATGAAAGTCAAACTTGAAAAATGGGCTTATATGCCCGAAAGAGCACACGCAACGGATGCGGGAGCAGATTTGAGAGCACCTCACGATGTAACGATTAAGTCAAAAAAATCGGTGGTTATTGATACGGGGGTTCACATTGAACTCCCACCAAACACGATGGGAGTGTTAAAGAGCAAGAGTGGCTTGAATGTTAAGCACGATATAACAACCGTTGACGGTGTAATTGATGTTGGCTACACGGGAAGCATCGCAGTAAAGTTGTTCAATCACAGCGAAAAGCCGTATGAACTTAAAGCGGGTGATAAAATATCGCAATTAGTAATTGTGCCTATTTTAACTCCAAATTTTGAGTTGGTTGATGAGTTGGACGAAACCGAGCGAGGAAACGGTGGCTTTGGAAGCACGGGGAGGTAAACAATGAGCAACGAGAAGCAGATTATTGAGGAGATGGCGAGAAAAATGTGCAGAAATTATCAGCCGAACGGAAACTGTGCTTCGGATGGTGATCCCTGCGAGCTTGAATGTATATATGGGTATTGTGCCGAACGCATTTACTGTGCAGACTACCGCAAAGTCGAGTGGATAAGCGTTGAGGAGAGAAAACCGAGCGAAAGCGGAAAATACCTTGTATGCACACTAAAAGGCAATGTATATCAAACTAAATTCTATACATATCCCGAAAACAAAGGCGGTCATTGGGGACAGAAGGACAAAGGAAGAAGCATCACCCATTGGATGCCCCTTCCCGAAGCTCCGAAAGGCGGTGAGTGAGATGACACAAGAGCAATTTGAACAAGCGAAAGTGCTTGACCGAAAAATATTGCATATTGCAGAATTGCTTAAATTTATAACAGAAAACAAAAGAATTGACGAAGCTTCAACTAATATTTTTATCGACAATGAAGAAGGGGACTTTATCGCATTGACTTGTGACGAAGTGGAGTTTTTATTCGATGCTTTTGAAGGTAGAAAAAATATGCTTGAACACGAGTTTAAGAGAATTTGAAAGGAGAATGATATGGCACGATATATTGATGCGGATAAGCTGATCGAGAGAATAGAAGCTTCTCCATCATTTCCAAACTTCGGTATGGATGGATACTTTTTGAGAGATTTGGTAATTGACTTGATAAATCGTCAACCGATGGTTGAACTTATAGTAAGCACAAAAAAGATATACACAGGAGGAGAGAGAAAATGATTAAAATAGAAAAAACTGATGTGTACGGTTGGGAGAGTGCCATCAGGGGTATGCGAAATCCGTTGAATAGTTGGGAGAAAAGTGATAGTTTCTTCTATCGTGATGATGCTTGGAATATCGGAGACAATGACCTTGACCTGATGAAAAGACTTGTTTCCGCAGGTTCGGATCACTCAAAGTTTATGCGAATGATAACAGTCACTTGTGACATCACCGCACCGCTTTATTGGTGGAAAGAGTTTGACACATACAAGGTTGGCACGGTAGCTAATTCCTGCTCAACAATGCACAAGATCCACGCAAAGGAATTTACACTTGATGACTTCAGTTATGAGCATTTGTTCGATGACGATATACTTCAATCAAATGTTGATATATTGCAGTTTACGATTGATACACTGAATTTTGCAAGAGAGGATTTCATCAAAACGGGAGATAAAAAATATTGGTGGCAGATGATACAACTTCTTCCCTCTTCATATAATCAAAAACGCACAGTACAGCTCAATTATGCAGTATTGCGAAATATGTATCACGCACGAAAGAACCACAAGCTTGACGAATGGAGAGAGTTGTGCAAGTATATCGAGACATTGCCTTATGCAGAGTTGATAGTGGGGTGAGAGTATGGACGCACGTTTGCCGAAATCATATCTTAATCTTCCCCCAAGAGAAAAGGAAGCTATTGATAATCTTGTAAAGAGTGAGGTTGATAGAGCTTTGACTGAAGAAGAAGTTATTTTGTTCACTCAATACACAAAGATGATGTGCATTGTGCTACACGATTATTTCGGATTTGGCGAAAACAGACTTTATCGTGTGATCGGTAATTTCAAAACATTGAAAAGAAGATATAAAAACGTAAGCACCGCACAAGATGTAATGCCCGCTCTTGATAAGGAGATGGAGCGAATTTTTAGAAAAAACAAATTTCCACAAGATTATGTTGAGAGGTTGCAAAAAAACGATGTGTAAAAAGTATAAGTTACAAGCAAAAAGACCGCACGAAAAAGCATTTTCGGATTGGTGCAGTACGGATGATTATGAAGCGGTAAAAAGAAATATCAAAGTCATAGAGAGCTACGGTTATCAATGGAAATTGACGGAAGGAGATCAAGAGGATGAAAGAAACTGAATTGAAGCCGTGCCCGTTTTGCGGGGGTGAGGCAGAGGTGAGCTTTGTGTCGGATAAAGTGCCATATGTATTAAAGAAATACCACAACAAATACATATTTGCAGGATGCAGAAAATGTGGCATCGTTACACCTATATACAACGCTTTCAATAACACAAGAAGCCCTTTGAGGAACGAGGATAATATAAAGAGAGCAAAACAAAAAGCAATAAACGCTTGGAACAGGAGGGCAGACGATGAGCAGAGAGAAGCAGACAACTGCGGAAATGTATAAAGACCATAGGTACAAGAAAGAATGTCCGTTTTGCCACTCCGTTTGTGAAAACTTTATAGGCGGTAATCTTTTTTGCAAATGCAATGCCAAATACTATTACGAGGACAAGGTGTGGCTCGACAGAAATACAGGAAAGGAAGTTTGGGAGAATGAGCAGAGAGAAGCAGATTGAGGAGATTAAAGCACTTAATCTTCTGTTGGAAGATGCAAGGGTGGATAAGGTGCTTTTTAATAGTGACGGAGAAGCACTTGATGTAATCACGGTACCCGCAGTTGATGGTAGAGTTACCAATCAGTTGGCAAATATCCTTTACAACGCAGGCTACCGCAAGCAGAGCGAGGGGGAGTGGGAAAAGCGAACA
>JAZRHW010000169.1:0-4738 GCA_045644965.1 Eubacteriales bacterium | reverse complement strand
CGGAAACACAAAAATTCCGATTTCGTGCAAGGTTCCGGGGCAATTTTCAGTTATGAATTCAATGCAGGCGGGCGCCGCGGCGCTTGCGCTTGGTTTAGATAGAAAAATTATAGAGAGCTCCTTTAATGAGTTTTTGGGAGTATGCGGTCGGCTCGAGAGAGTTGATCTTGATAAAAACTGTGAGTTTTCGGTATATATTGATTATGCTCACACCCCCGATGCACTGCAAAAATTACTTGAAACCGTGAACGGTTTTAAGGGTAGCGAGCAAAGAGTTGTCTTACTCTTTGGTTGCGGCGGTGACAGGGAACAAGAAAAAAGAAAAATTATGGGAAGTATTGCAACGCGGCTCGCTGATTTTACGGTAATAACGAGTGACAATCCGCGAAGCGAAAATCCCAATGACATTATTGATCAAATTCTTATGGGAATTGATGAGGGCGCAAGCTTTGCGGTCATTCCCGAAAGAAAAAGAGCTATCGAATATGCGATAGCAACTGCCAAGCGAGGCGACATCATAGTGCTTGCGGGCAAGGGACACGAAAAATATGAAATTAATGCTAACGGACGATTTCCATTTGATGAAAGGGAAGTCATTCGTGAGACAATAGAAAAATACTACGAAAGGAAGAAATGAGTTATGAAGATTAAGCTTGGTCTTGGACGTCTTACAGCTGATAAGGTAGCGCAGATTTGTGGCGGTACTCTCTATACTGTTGCGTGCGAGAATAAGGTTCTTTTTGAAACAGTTTGCACCGACTCACGCGAGGCTGACAATACATCCATGTTCGTTGCTATCCGTGGCGAGCGCGTTGACGGTCACTCATATATTTCCAACGTAGTTAAGCAGGGTTGCCGTTGCGTTATCGCTGAAAGAGTTCCCCTTGACGTTAAGGGTATTGCGGTAATTCTTGTTCAGGATTCCATTCGCGCTATCCGTGATATCGCGGAATACGTAAAGAGCCAGGTTGAGGTAAAGACAGTTGCTATCACCGGTTCTGTTGGCAAGACAACAACAAAGGAATTTATTTCCGCAGTTCTTGATAGAAAATACAATCTTTACAAAACTGAGGGTAACTTCAACTCCACAATCGGTATGCCCATGAGCATGCTTGAGCTTAGCCAGAGAAACGACGCGGCTGTATTCGAGATGGGTATGAGCGGTCTTGGTGAGATCGAGTACATGAGCGAAGCGGCAAAACCCGACGTTGCAGTTATCACAAATATCGGTTCTTCACACCTTGAAGCACTTGGCTCAAGAGAGAATATTTGTCGCGCAAAGATGGAGATCACTGCAGGTCTTAAAGATGGCGGTACACTCTTCCTTAACGGCGACGAGCCCCTTCTTGCAGGTCACGAGAGCGCAAGATACAACACTCTCTACTTTGGTATGAAGAATGAGGAATGTGATTATTTCGCAGGAAATATCAGAAACACCGAGAGCGGTCTCATCTTTGATATGAGAACTCCCGATGCTGAATATAAAAACGTTGAGATCAATCTTGCAGGTGCACACAATGTTTATAACGCAATGGTTGCATTCACAGTTGGTCTTAAGATGAACTTGAGCGAGGAGCAAATCCGCGAAGGCCTTCTTTCCTACAAGGCTGCTAAGATGCGTCAGAACATTTATGAGATCGGCGGTGTTACCGTTATCGAGGACTGCTACAATGCTAGCCCCGAGTCCATGAATGCCGCTATCAACGTGCTTGGCGATACTGCTAAGGCTCGTGGTGGTAGAATGATCGCACTCCTTGGAGATATGAGAGAGCTTGGCACAACAAGCCCTGCACTTCACGCAGGTGTTGGCTCATATCTCGCTGAAAAGCATGCTGACTTCCTCTTCACATACGGCGAGCTTTCTTCCAAGAATCTTGCTGACGGTGCAGTTAAGAACGGTATGAGCGAAAAGCAGATCTTTAGAAATCCCACAACTGATGCTGAAAGCGTTGGTAAAAAGATTCTTTCCGTACTTCAGTCCGGTGACGTACTTCTCGTTAAGGCTAGCCGTGGTCTTGCTGCGGAAAACGTACTTAATTACGTTAAGGCACAATTAGTTTAATTTTAGAGGATAAAAAATGATTATTGAGTTTATTTTAGTAGCCGTTGCCGTATTCTTTCTTTCGGTATTACTCGAAAAGCTCATAATTCCAATATTGAAAAGCCACAAGGTCGGTCAAAAGATTCTTGAGATCGGCCCACGTTGGCACGCAAATAAAGCAGGTACACCCACAATGGGCGGCATCTGCTTTATTATGGCAATTTTGGCGGTTATGGCAGTAGTTTCGGTTCTTACAGCGCTTGATGGCAAGAGCAAAGATCTTATCCCCTTGGCACTGGCACTCGGCCTTGCTACTCTTAACGGTATGATTGGATTTTTTGATGATTACACAAAGCTCGTCAAAAAGCAAAACGAGGGATTTACACCCATTCAGAAGATAGTTCTTCAGTCCCTTGTCGCAATTATTTATTTAATATCTATGTCCGCAACCGGCAATATCAATACGGCACTTCACATTCCCTTTACAAGTGTTTCCCTTGAGCTCGGCTTGTTCTATTACGTATTCGCCTTCGTGCTCATAATCGGATTTGTAAATAGCGTGAACCTCACTGACGGAATCGACGGACTTGCAAGCTCGGTAACCCTTATTGTTGGCGCATTTTTCAGCGTTATGGGCTTTACAACGGGCAATAGAACTCTCGTTCTCCTCGGTGCAGCGGCAGTAGGCGCTACACTTGGATTTTTGGTGTACAATTTCTATCCTGCAAGAGTATTTATGGGCGACACGGGCTCGCTGTTCTTGGGCGGCTTGGTTGTCGGTATGACATTTGTGCTTGATGAGCCAATGATCATCTTCCTTGTGGGAATTATATATCTCACTGAAGCATTCTCCGATATTATTCAGGTTGGAGTTTTCAAGCTCTCGGGAAGAAAAATTCGCGTATTTAAGATGGCACCGATCCACCATCATTTTGAAAAATGCGGTTGGAGCGAGATTAAAGTGGTTGCAGTATTTTCACTTGTAACTTTGATTTTTTGTATCATAGCATTTTTCGGAATTTAGATTTTTGGGGGTAAGGTATGGAAAATAATAAGAGAATAAACGATACCAAAGCCTCGGAAAAGAAAAGCATTAGAAATCAAATAAATGAATATATGGAATCGAGGCGTGAGCGCGCCTTTGCCGACACTGAGGCATCCTCGCGCGCCATCTCGCCCGATGCCGTCCCTGCAGGTGCAGGGAATGGAGGTGAAACGGTTATATACAGGAATGGCGTGGATACGCGATTTCTCGTTTATGTAATCGTTTTACTTTGTTTTGGAGCAGTTATGTCCTTTAGCGCAAGCTACGTTTACGCGGAGCAAAAGTATGACGATCCCACGCATTTTATCGTGAGATACATTATTTTTGCTGTAGCGGCAATAGTAATAACTGCGCCCTTTGTACTCTTGGCAAAACCTTGGTTTTGGAAGTGCTTTGGTACGGTTACATATATCGGCTCGGCATTTTTGTTGCTCCTTGTATTGCTTCCGATTTTCAGCTGGAGTGCAGGTGGTGCGCAAAGATGGATCGACCTTGGTTTTATAACCATTCAGCCCTCTGAAATTGCAAAAACGGGCGTTGTAATGATGCTCGCGTTCTATATGTCAAAGTATGACAAGCAAATCACCACCGTGAAAACGGGAAATTCCGATTTCAAGTATGGAGTTTTTTATCCCGCCCTCATTTTTGGAGCGATTTGTATGCTCGTTGCGCTTGAAAAGCACATTTCGGGACTTATGATCATTGGTATGATAGGTATTGCCGTTATGTATATGGGTGGAACGAGAACAAAGTGGATATTCCTCATTATTGGTGCAATAGCTGTTGCAGGATGCCTTTTGATTCTTGTTTCAGATTATGCTCAAGATCGAGTTAACACCTGGTTGAATATTGACAAGGTTGACCCGCTCGGCTCGGCTTGGCAAACACTTCAGGGCCTTTATGCCATTGGCTCCGGTGGCCTTTTTGGTGTGGGACTTGGAAACAGCCGTCAAAAATACGGTTACGTTTCGCAGCCACAAAACGACTTTGTATTTACAATTATTTGTGAGGAACTCGGCTTCTTTGGTGCGGCACTTGTTGTGGTGATGTTCTCGCTACTCGTTATACGCGGCTTCAAAATTGCGGCAAGATGTCCCGATAAGTACACCTCGCTGCTCGTTTTTGGACTTACGTTCAAGGTGGCTTTGCAAACAATACTTAATATCGCAGTAGTTACGAATTCAATGCCCAATACGGGTATTTCGCTCCCATTCTTCAGCTCGGGCGGAACATCCCTCGCGCTTCAAATTTTTGAAATGGGAATTATACTTAATATTTCTAGATTTAGTACAGTTAAGAAAGGATAACAATATGAGAGTTTTAATGACGGGTGGCGGTACTGCGGGACATATCAATCCTGCGCTTGCCATTGCTGACACTATAAAGAAAAATGATCCGGAGGCGGTTATTGAATTCGTTGGTACGGAGAAGGGACTTGAAAAATCACTCGTTAAAAAGGCAGGATATAAGCTGCATTTTGTAGAAATTATGGGAATTAGTCGCTCGCTTTCCTTGCAAAACGTTAAAGCGGCTATGCTTATGATAAAATCACAGTTCCAAGCAAAGAAGATAATTAAAGAATTCAAACCCGATATAGTTATCGGAACGGGCGGATACGTTTGCTGGCCCGCGCTCCGCGTTGCCGCAAAGAT
>JAZRHW010000168.1:0-16016 GCA_045644965.1 Eubacteriales bacterium | reverse complement strand
ATCGCAATGCTCGTCATGTTCATGGTGATGGTGGTGCTCGTGATGTTCATGTTCATGGTGTTCGTGCTTATGTTCATGATGGTCGTGACAACCGCATTCGCAATGCTCATCATGTTCATGATGGTGGTGATGCTTATGATGATGCTTTAACTCTTCAATTGTATTTTCAAGAGTAGTGGTATGTTCTATTGCATCAAGAATTTGTGTACCATTAAGCTTGTCCCAGTCGGTTGTAATAATAGTAGCTGTTGAATTCTTCTCTTTAATGAGCGCAACACATTCAGCAATCTTTTTCTCACTCGCATTTCCGGTGTGGCTTAGAATAATGCATTTTGCAACTTCGATCTGATTGTTGAAAAACTCGCCAAAGTTTTTCATATACATCTTACATTTGTTTACGTCAACTACGGTAGTAAGTCCGTTAAGCTTTACATCTTCGTTAAGCACTGCTTCAGTTGCCTTGATAACGTCCGAAAGCTTTCCTACACCCGAGGGTTCGATTATAATTCTTTCGGGGTGATATGTGTCGATTGCTTCTTTGAGTGCTTTGGAAAAGTCGCCTACAAGTGAGCAACAAATACAACCCGAATTCATTTCGGTGATATTGATGCCAGATTCCTTGAGAAAACCACCGTCGATACCAATTTGACCGAACTCGTTTTCTATAAGCATAAGCTTTTCGCCCGAATATGCCTCGGATATCATTTTTTTGATAAGAGTGGTCTTGCCTGCTCCTAAAAATCCTGAATATATATCAATCTTCATTGTTAATTATCTCCTTAAAATTAAAATAATATCTCACCTTATATTCTACCTCAAACAGTTATTAATGTCAACAATATTGACCGAAAAAATGTTGACTTTATTTTATATATATGGTATTATTAATTAAATAAATGAACTGGAGAAATATAATGAAACACGTTGATATATATACTGATGGAGCTTGCCGCGGAAATCCCGGTAAAGGCGGTTGGGGGGCTATTCTTGTTTATGGTAAGGTTGAAAAAGAGCTCTCCGGTGGAGAACCTTCAACAACCAATAATAGAATGGAGCTTACCGCCGCTATTAAGGCACTGTCGGCCCTCAAGGAAAAATGCGAGGTAACTCTCTACTCCGACTCCAAATATATGATAGATGCTATCACGAACGGTTGGGCGGTATCCTGGAAAGCAAAGGGTTGGAAAAAAGCGGATAAATCCCCTGCCCTAAATCCCGATTTGTGGGAACAGCTTTTGACACTTATCGAAAAGCACGAAATTACTTTTATTTGGGTAAAGGGACACGCAGGACACGCCTACAATGAGCGTTGTGATAAACTTGCTACCGATTTTGCCGATTCATTTGTGGATTAAAAAAAGCCTGCAGGCGTTGCTTGCAGGCTTTAATTTATTAATCAACGATTCTATTGATTTTGAATCTTACGATCTTTCTTGAAGTGTTCTTTTCGAACTCTTCATTTCTAATCTTAACGATCTGTACCTTCTTGTAAGGTGCAGCTTTTTTATTAATTTCGTTTACGTTATCCTTGAAGTACTTTTGAGCATCATCAATATTATGTAATTTGAGTGCATCAAAGTCGGGATATATCTCAGCTACGATACAATCCTTGCTTGAACCGTCAGCATTGAGTCCTTCATAAACAACTACTTCATTTACGCCATAAATACGAGATATCTCTGTTTCAATTTCTTCGGGATATACGTTTTTACCGTTTGAAAGAATAATGAGATTCTTAAGACGACCTGTGATGTAGATCCAACCTTCTTCGTCAAGTCTACCGTAGTCACCGGTCTTAAAGTATCCTTCGTCGTCAAAAGCGGCTGCGGTTGCTTCAGGGTTCTTATAGTAACCAATCATAACGTTAGGACCCTTTACACAAATCTCGCCCTCACCGTTTTCATCGGGATCAGCAATTTTAACTTGTTCACCGATAATGGGAGTACCAACGCTTCCCGCTTTTCTAAATTCATTTCTATTACAAGAAATAAGGGGTGCACATTCAGTGATGCCATAGCCATTAAGAATGGTAATACCGATACCTTCAAATGTATCAATAATATCTTGATTAAGCGCAGCACCGCCGCAGATAATCATCTCAAGCTTGCCACCGAAAGAATTTGTAACGCTTGCAAAGAGCTTTTTGCGAAGGTCAATTCCAACTTTTCTCATTCCGTTGCTAGCCTTGATCATTGTGCGAAGAATCTTATCCTTACCCTGTTTTTCAGCAGTTGCCCAAATTCTCTTGTAGAATGTTTCAACAAAGAGCGGAACAAGGATAAGGTGGCTGGGTTGCTGCTCCTTAAGCTCGTTGAGTATGTACTTCAAGCCACCGGAGATATATACCTCAGCACCCTGCGCATAGTGGCCTACAAAGTTTACTGTAGAACCAAAAGTGTGGTGCGGAGGAAGTACGCAAAGTGTTTTGGGTGTGATTTGGAAATTGTACATACCCTGAGTCATATCGGAAACGATATTTGTCTGTGTAAGCATTACGCCCTTTCCCTTGCCAGTAGTACCTGATGTGAATACGATACTTGCAAGCTTATTGGGATCGAGGTCATAATCGTAATATGTATTATCGCCGTTTTCATACAACTTTTGACCGTTGTGAATTATATCTTCAAGCATGAGAACACCTTCAAGAATTGTTTCATTGCTCATACAGATAAACACGGGATTAATAGCCAAATCTTCGCGTATTTTCTTAATTTTAGAGTCAATAATTGAGCTGTAAATAACAAAATCACATTCGGCACTCTCAATGATGCTTCTAATATCATCCGCAGGAAGTTCCTTGTCAATCGGAACTGTTACAGCACCGATGGACATAGTAGCATAGTATGATGTTATCCAGTTGTAGGATGCTTCACCTACAATAGCGATATGCTTTTCACGAACACCCTCAGCTACAAGTCCAGTACCCATAGCAACGATGTATTTTCTTGTTTCAGCAAATGTCTTCTTGATGACTTCTTTTGAGTGATTATTTTCTTTATATGAATATGCAATACGGTCGGGATACTTGTTTGCAACGTTTTCGGTCATTATTCTAAAATCTTCGAAAACAGTTGTTTCATACAAAGGATAATTTTTTGTTCTGTTTTTACTCATATTACTTTTCTCCTTTTAGAAAGAAATTTTATTTTCAATATAAGCTCTAAGTTCAGAAATGGGGAGTCTTACCTGTTCCATTGTATCTCTATCACGAATAGTTACGCAACCATCAGTTTCAGACTCGAAATCATAGGTGATGCAAAGAGGTGTACCGATCTCGTCCTGACGTCTATATCTCTTACCAATTGAACCTGTTTCGTCGAAATCAACGTTGAAGTACTTGGAAAGTTCGCAGTAGATTTCGTCAGCCTTGTCGGAGAGCTTTTTGGAGAGAGGAAGAATTGCAGCCTTAATGGGAGCAAGTGCGGGATGGATGCGAAGAACTGTTCTAACATCGTTCTTTGCTTCGTCGATAACTTCTTCGTCATAAGCATCACAAAGAACTGCAAGAACGCTTCTCTCAACACCGAGAGAGGGCTCGATAACGTAAGGAGTATATCTTTCGTTAGTTTCGGGATCGAAATATGTGAGATCCTTCTTGGATTCGTTCTGGTGCTGAGTGAGGTCGTAGTCAGTTCTATCAGCTACACCCCAAAGCTCGCCCCAACCGAATGGGAACAAGAATTCAAAGTCAGTTGTTGCCTTGGAATAGAAGCAAAGCTCCTTGGGATCGTGGTCACGAAGACGAAGGTTCTCATCCTTAAGACCAATGTCAAGAAGCCACTGGTGGCAGAAGTTTCTCCAGTAAGCGAACCATTCAAGGTCAGTACCGGGTTTGCAGAAGAATTCGAGTTCCATTTGTTCAAACTCTCTTACACGGAAAATGAAGTTACCGGGAGTAATCTCATTTCTAAAGGATTTACCAATTTGTCCAATACCGAAGGGCAATTTTTTACGAGTTGTTCTCTGCACGTTAACAAAGTTTGTAAAGATACCCTGTGCTGTTTCAGGACGAAGATAAACTGTGTTCTTGGAATCCTCAGTTACGCCCTGGAATGTTTTGAACATAAGGTTGAACTGACGAATGTCAGTGAAGTTATGCTTCTTACATGTGGGACAAGGAATATTGTGTTCCTCAACAAATGCTTTGAGTTCCTGCTGTGAGAATGCATCGATGGGCTTCTCAAGTGCATAGCCGGACTCCTCGCACCAGTCCTCGATGAGCTTGTCAGCACGGAATCTCTCGTGGCACTCGCGGCAGTCCATCATGGGATCTGAAAATCCTGCAAGGTGACCGGAAGCAACCCATGTTTGAGGGTTCATAAGAATTGCTGCATCAAGACCAACGTTGTACTTGTTCTCTTGAACGAATTTCTTCCACCATGCGCGCTTAATGTTGTTCTTAAGCTCTACGCCAAGGGGGCCGTAATCCCAAGTGTTAGCAAGTCCGCCGTAAATTTCGGAACCGGGGAAAATGTATCCGCGGTTTTTGCATAACGCAACGATTTTGTCCATTGTTTTTTCTGTGTTAATCATAATTTTACCTTTCCTCCTTATGGCTGGTTTGCCATAAAAGATATAAAAATTTATTTAAAAATATTTTTGGTCGTGAATAGCTCGTCGGGCGTAAAATATTTGCTCTTCGAGGTGGTTTGTGTTGTTCCCTTCAATTCAAGAAATCTATGGGAAAGCGAGGAGTAATCCGCAAGATAATCACAGTAAGCTATGATTTCTTCGGCAGTAAGATTTGTATTTGTAGCTTTTAATACCGTGTTAGATGACAATGAATTCTTAATTTTCGCAATATTAGTTCCATTGGCATGATTGGAAAGAAAGCTTTGTAAGAATGATGAAGCCATGTTTGACATGGAAACTTCCTTCAAGTTATAGCCACTGTATGTAAACATTGAATATGCAGTATCGCCGGATAAATTTGATTGACCTGAAAATTCAGTTCCCTCGTGGATAAACTTATATGGAATATAGTGATTTACCTTTCCAACATTATTCGTTAGCTCTCTAATCGCCTCGGTTGAAAATAATAAATATCTATCGATATTAGTTCCGATTAAGTTTTCAACTTTTCCAACAATAGTCTTTACATTGCCGTTTTGATACAAATCTTGAAGAATTGTATTTTCCGAAACAAGAGTGTTATCGGGGATTGGAACAAAAGCAATTTCGCTCTTTTCGGGATTGAAATTGAGTACGGCAAGCGATATCACTTGATCTTCGTGAATAATACCGATTAGAATATTTGATTCTTTCTCAAGTGGCTTTAATGAAACCATTTCTATATATGCACTTGCGATAATTATTGATGAAATTAGCGCAAAGAGCAAAAATGAAAGTAGAAAGGATTTCAAAAACAGTTGCGTTTTAATTTTCATTAGCAATTTCCTTTCAAAGCATTTCGTATTATACTACAAAATGCATAAGATTGCAATACATTTTAGAATTAATCGTGAAGTCTCTCGCCCAAAATGTTACGGTATTTTTGATAGAATTCTTCAAAATAACCACCGTCGAGCGCTTCTCGAATCTTTTCAGTAAGTTCGTTGTAGAAATAAAGATTATGAAGTACAGCAAGGCGCATACCGAGTGCCTCTTTAGCTTTAATAAGATGACGGATATACGATCTACTGTAATTCTTACATGCAGGACAACCACAACCCTCATCAAAGGGGCGAGGATCCTTTGCGTATTGTTCATTCATAACGTTCATTTTTCCGTGCCAAGTGAAGAGATTTCCGTGGCGTGCGTTTCTCGAGGGCATTACACAGTCGAAGAAGTCTACTCCGCGATGCACTGCCTCAAGTATATTACAAGGTGTTCCTACACCCATAAGATATCTTGGCTTGTCTGTGGGCATATAGGGTTCAACAACCTCGATTATTCTATACATATCTTCAGTTGATTCGCCAACCGCAAGGCCACCGATGGCATAGCCATCAAGGTCAAGCTCGGCAATCTCCTGCATATGCTTAATGCGAAGATCATCATATGTGCTTCCCTGGTTAATACCAAAGAGCATCTGGTGTTTATTTATAGTATCGGGCAAGGAGTTAAGGCGCTCCATCTCCGCTTTGCAGCGAACAAGCCAACGTGTAGTTCTTGCACATGACTGCTCAACGTATTTATATTCAGCGGGGTTTTCGATACATTCATCAAATGCCATTGCTATTGTAGAAGCAAGATTTGACTGAATTTGCATGCTCTCCTCGGGGCCCATAAATATTCTTCTACCATCAACGTGTGATTGGAAATTAACGCCTTCTTCGCTTATTTTTCTAAGTGAAGCGAGTGAGAAAACCTGAAATCCACCACTATCGGTAAGAACAGGTTTATCCCAGTTGAAGAACTTATGGATACCACCCATTTCTTTTATGAGTTTATCGCCGGGACGAACGTGTAGATGGTAAGTGTTTGAGAGCTCAACTTGACATTTGAGCTCGCGAAGGTCCATGGTTGAAACTCCACCCTTGATTGCGGCACAAGTGCCTACATTCATAAATACTGGAGTTTGAATATCTCCGTGAACGGTATGCAAGACACCACGTCTTGCTTTTCCGTCGGTTTTCAATAATTCAAAATTTTTACTCATTTGTTTTCCTTTCGTGGATTAGGTTCTTTCAAATTGGTGATCGAGATTTCTCTTGGATAGCTCCATTGCTACGGGTCGACCGTGCGGACAAAACGTAATGTCCGGAATTTTCATAAGCTGCTCCACTATCCATTCGGTGTGGGCTTCTACGTATTCTCTACCCGCTTTGATAGCGGCTTTACATGAAGCTTGGTAGAGGGCTTTTTCAAATAGAATATCTCTTGTTAATTTTGCATTACCAAGACCGTCTTTGATGCGATTTATCATTGTTGCCAATGTATCTTGAACGTCGCAAGAAGAAAGTTCGGTTGGTATGGAATAAATTAGAATACTGTATTTTTTAGTTTGAAGCTTAAAGCCAAGTTTTTCAAAATCAGCAAGGTAGTCGTTTACCACTGCAATTTCAGCTGATGTGAGCATAATCTCAATGGGAGCAATGAGAATTTGAGATGAGGGCTCTTTTTGCTTCATCATTTGCTTGTTTTTCTCAAAAATAATGCGCTCATGTGCTGCGTGCTTATCAATAATAAGCATTTTATCCTCTCGCTCGACGATCAAGTATGAGTTGAATACCTCACCAACGATACGGTAAACCGGAATAGGACTTTCTACAGGTGCTACTGGTGTATCGGTTTCCTCTTGATACACCTCGTCATCCTCTATCGGTGCTGTGGTATTATAATGCTGAATATAAATTTGATAACATTTGGAAAAGTCTTCTTGAGAAAGCTTTTGGAAATCTTCATTGGAAAGGTTTGCACATCTTTCAATGAATTTTTGATCGAATTCTGAAATACTTTTATCAATAAGCTCAAGACCGAGGTCTTGATTAGTATTGGTGGTCTCGGTTACCTTAATATTTTGCTCGTTAATAATTTGCTCAGTTACAATAGGAGCTTCGGTATATTTGATTTGCTCTACCTTTTGTTCGGATCGAGTATTATATATGGGCGCAAATGCATTTGACACAGGACGAGCATCGGCAATGGTTCTAAATTGCTCAGCGGTAATTCTGGCGGGTGTTTCTTCCTTTCGAGTACCGATAATTATTTCCGGTCGGGTTGTGTTTTCCTCAAGCGCAGTTTTAACAGTATGATAAATAGCTTCAAAAACGGGTTTTTCGTTGGCAAACTTAACCTCAAGCTTCGTCGGGTGAACGTTGATATCAACGGTGGAAGGATTGATGGTCAAATTGAGGACACAACATGGAAACTTTTCGGGAGGAAGATATGAGGTATATGCCTGCTCAATTGCCGCCATTGCGAGTTTGCTCTTAATGAAACGATTATTTATGAAGAAGTTTTGATAGTTTCGATTCGATTTTACTATATCGGATCTACCAATATATCCTTCGACCTTTATATCGTTCAACTCGGAATTCACATAGATCATAGCATCCTTCATTTGTTTGCCCATAACTATGTAAATAACGTTTTCAAGCTTTCCGTCGCCGGGGGTTTCAAGCTTAACACTACTGTCACTTATGAATCTAAATGCAATCTCGGGATGAGAAAGTGCGATTTTTTCAATTATAGTTGCTATTGCACTTGCCTCGGTTGCATCCCTCTTTAAGAATTTTCTTCTTGCCGGAATATTGGCAAAAAGGTTTTCTACAATTACGGTTGTGCCATTTCTTGCAGCTTGTTCACTATATTCCACAATTTCACCACCGTGTGCTTCTACCATAGCTCCGTAATGTGCATCGGCAGGTTTAGAAATGATGCGCAAATCGGAAACTGATGCAATAGCAGCGAGTGCCTCACCGCGGAATCCCAAGGTGAGAATTTTCATCAAGTCGTCGGATGTCTTGATTTTGCTTGTGGCGTGACGTTTGATAGCTATAGGAAGGTCCTCAGCCTCAATACCGCATCCATTATCGGATACGCGCATATAGGTAATTCCGCCGTTTTTAATTTCTACAGTTATTTGCGTAGCACCTGAGTCGATAGAGTTTTCCAAAAGTTCCTTAATAACGGATGACGGTCTATCCACTACCTCGCCTGCCGCAATAAGATTTGCGACCGCAAATGAAAGTACGTTAATACGTCCCATAGCTTCTCCTTTTCTAGATTATTTGAGTCGATTGTTGAGTTCAAACAGTAAATTCATTGCCTCAACGGGGGTCATTGAATTTATATCAACTTTTTTGATATCTTCAATAACGGATTTTTCGGTTATTTCTTCAAATGTGATAAGATTTTCAGTTTCTTCACTATAATTTGCATCTGAAGTTTTAAGAGTTCTTGATGTTTGTTCAACTGTTGCAAGAATTTGCTTAGCGCGTTTTATAACCTCGCTCGGAAGTCCGGCAAGTTTGGCAACCTCAATTCCGTAGCTATCATCCGTTGAACCGCGAATGATTTTGCGAAGGAAGATAATATCATCACCACGTTTTTTAGCGGCAATATTATAGTTTACAATACCACTGAACTCCTCTTCCATAGAGGTAAGCTCGTGATAATGAGTTGCAAAAAGTGTTTTGGCACCAATCTTTTTACCATTGGTGTACTCGATAATGGCGCGAGCAATACTCATGCCGTCAAAGGTTGAAGTTCCTCGTCCAACCTCATCATATATAATAAGGCTCTTTTGCGTTGCATTGCGAAGAATATAAGCAACCTCGTTCATCTCAAGCATAAAGGTTGATTGTCCGGAAGCAAGATCGTCGGAAGCGCCAACACGGGTAAATACCTTGTCTACTATACCAACTCTAGCATCGCTTGCAGGAACGAATGAGCCAATTTGTGCCATGATTACAATGAGCGCAACCTGACGCATATACGTTGATTTACCGGCCATGTTGGGGCCTGTAATCAACATAAGTCTATTTGCCGAAACGTCCAAGTAAATATCGTTAGGAACAAAATATGTATCTTTAACGAACTGTTCTACCACGGGATGACGACCATCCTTGATATCAAGAACGTTACTATCATCAATTTCGGGTTTAACAAAGTTGTTTTTAGCCGCAACGGATGCAAGACTGTTATATACGTCAAGAGTTGCAACAAGATTTGCGGTCTTTCTTATTCTTTCGCTTTCGTCCGCAATACGTTGACGAATTTCTTGGAAGAGATTATATTCGAGTGTGCAAACTTTGTCTGCGGCACCGAGAATAGTCGCTTCTACGTCCTTAAGCTCTTGAGTAATATATCTCTCGCAGTTAGTGAGAGTCTGCTTTCTAATATAACGGTCGGGCACCATGGAAATGAGGGATTTTGTAACCTCAATGTAGTAGCCAAACACTTTGTTATAGTTGATTTTAAGGGTTTTGATGCCTGTCGCTTCTCTTTCCTGCTGGGTGATGCTATCTATCCAGCTGTGACCATCAGTCATTATGGAACGAAGGTGGTCAACGTCGGCATTATAACCGTCATTTATGATTCCGCCATCACGAACGGAAAAAGGCGCATCTTCCTTGATTGATTTATTGATAAGATTGTGTATATCCGATAAAGTATCAAAATTATCAAATATCTTCTTCAATTCTTCACTTTTACAATCGGAGATCAATGACTTAACCTCGGGAAACACTGAAATTGTCGAGCATACGGCGCGGAGATCCTTGCCATTAGCAGTACCATATACAATTTTAGTTAACAAGCGCTCAAGGTCAAGGACTCCCGAAAGAAGATTTTCAAGCTCCTGTCTCTTGATAAAGTTATCATAAAGCTCTTCAACGGCGCTTTGGCGCTTCAATATTAAAGATGATTTAAGCAAAGGATGCTCAACCCATTGGCGAAGCAAACGAGCACCGGGTGCTGTTTTAGTTTTATCAAGCACCCAAAGAAGTGAGCCGCGCTTTTCTTTTGTTCGCATGGTTTCGCAAAGCTCAAGATTGCGTCTTGTATTGACGTCAATTTCCATAAATTGACCTGTAGTGTATATTTTAAGGTCCTTTATGTTCGTATTTTCCGTCTTTTGCATTTCGGAAAGATAGTTGAGTAATGCACCAATAGCGCAAATGATACTTCTCTTTCCTTCCCAATTACTTCTTTCGTTTTCAAATGATCTTCTAACGATATCATAAGAGGCATTGAAGTCGAAACGCATGGGCTGGTTATCGGATATAAGAGAGGTAACTCTATCTCTCATGAAATTACCCTTATCGGGCAAAGATGCGAGAGTTGTGTTAAGAATAATCTCACTCGGGCAATATGTGGAGAGTTCGGTATTGATCTTGGAATGCATCTCCTTGCCGCTAAAGAATGTCGCAAATGCCTGACCCGTAGATACGTCGGCAAAGCAAAGTCCGCTTTCTTCAGTATCATAATAAAGAGCACAAAGATAATTGTTTTGAGTTTCCTTGAGCAAATTGGATTCAATGAGTGTACCGGGTGTAACAACGCGTGTAACGTCACGGCGCACAAGACCTTTTGCAAGTGCGGGGTCTTCCATTTGCTCACAAATAGCTACCTTATATCCCTTCTCTATTAGACGGCCTATGTAGGTTTCAGAGCTATGAAACGGAACGCCACACATGGGTGCTCGCTCCTCTTCTCCGCAATCCCTGCCTGTGAGTGTTAATTCAAGTTCGCGTGATGCCAAAATTGCATCATCAAAGAACATTTCATAAAAATCACCGAGGCGGTAAAAAAGAAGGTAGTCCTTGTATTTATTTTTTATCTCGAAGTATTGTTCCATCATTGGTGTCATGGACGCTACTCTCCTTATCTAAAAAATGTTTTATATCAGTGGCAGGATGATTTACAGGTTGCACAGTTGTGAGTACAAGCTGTTTTAGGATCTTCTCCTGTGATTGCACAGGTAATTGTGTTGTTCACTTCATTCATGAGTTCGTTAACCTCAAGCTGAAGTTGGTTGAGTCTAAGGAATGAGGAATTAGTAACGATCTCTTGATACAACTGATTAATTCTTTCGTTGATTGCATCAATGGTTACGAGGTCTCTATCATCCTTCATCATTTCAGCCTGAAGAGCCTCTTGCTGAACCTCATATTCTTTAAGTGCACCTTGAAGTGCAGCATCATTTTCGTATGCAATTTTTGCCTCGTTGAATTCTACAAGGCGGATATCTTTCTTAATAGCTTCACCAAGAAGCTTTGCAAGTTCAAAAATTTCCATATTTTCTCCTTAATCAACAATCTCTCCGACAAGAGCGAATGTTTCACATTTAGTTATTTTGATATTTACGAATTTGCCCGTATTTTCTACTGAACCGTTAAAAAGAACGATTTTATTTCCTTCGGTTCTTCCGCAAAGAACCTGGGGGTTATTCTTGCTCGGGCCGTCGCAAAGAACACGAATAGTTTGTCCCATATGCTTTTGATTTATTTCATAAGCGATATCGTTTTGAAGTGCTAACAAGCGACTAAAACGCTCGGATTGAACATTGTTCGGAACTTGGTCGGGCATTTCTGCAGCGGGTGTGCCTTTTCTTGGTGAATAGATGAACGAGTAAATCATATCGTATCTTATTCTTCTTAAAGCCTCAAGTGTACCCTCAAAGTCCTCTTCCGTTTCACCCGGGAAACCAACGATTATATCGCTGGTGATAACGATATCGGGGATTATTGCTTTCATATAGTCGACAATGTCCAAGTACTTATCCATTTGATAGTGGCGATTCATTTTCTTAAGAATAGAATCGCTACCCGATTGAAGTGGCAAGTGGAATTGCTTTGCAATGGTCTTATGCTTTGCAATAACGTCAACAAGTTTCTTGGTAGCATCCTTGGGGTGACTTGTCATGAAGTGGAGGACGTAATCACCCTCTATCTCAGCAAGCTCATCAAGAAGATCCGCAAAGTCATAATCAAAGCCCATATCCTTGCCGTAGGAGTTTACATTTTGTCCAAGCAAGGTTATGTCTTTATACCCGTCGGCAACAAGCCCACGCACCTCGGCAATAATTTCCTCTTTTCTACGGCTTCTCTCACGTCCTCTAACGTAAGGAACTATGCAGTATGTGCAAAAGTTATTGCAACCATACATAATCGATACCCAAGCACGATAGTTGCTTTCTCTTCGAATAGGAAGGCCCTCGGCAACGGAGTATTCTTCATCATTACAGTAAAGTCGCTTTCCCTTGGAAACCTTTTTGAAAAGAAGCTCGGGAAGTTTGTGAATAGCAGCGGTTGAAAACACGAAATCAACATAGGGGTATTTGAATTTTATATCATTTACACGATGCTCTTGAGTTACCATACATCCGCATACTGCTATTACGAGGTCAGGATTTTTTTGCTTAATGTGCTTATATTGACCGATAATAGAGAGTGCTTTGAGCTCGGCATGCTCGCGAATAGCGCAGGTGTTTACAACGATAAGGTACGCCTTTTCGGGTGTATCTACTATTTCGTAACCCATATTTTCCGCCATTCCGGCAATCTTTTCGCTATCAGCTTCATTTTGTTGGCAACCAAATGTCATAATAAACGCACCTTTACGAAAACCGTTTTCCATAGCAAATCTATCGTTTTCGGCTCTTATGAGATTCATATATTCAAATTGAGCATTAATATCTTCTATTGGCAATATTTTTGTTTTCAAAATATAATTCTCCATAATACATAGTTTATCAACATACTATTATACTATCATGCGCGCAAAAAGTCAAGAAATATTATAATATATTTTAATAAATATTATAAAAACAGCCCCCTCGAATTTTCGAGGAGGCTAAATGATTATTTGAGTTTTACTTTGATATAAATTGATGAATGGTCGCTGGAATATATACCGTCATGGCAATTGTTCACGATTCGGTATTCGGAAACGATACTGTCCCCTTTGCTGATCATTATGTAGTCAATTCTCTCTCGATAGAGCTTCGTGCCCCACGCGTGATACGTTGCTCCTTCGTCAGCAGATGAGGCGATATTATGTGCATCATCGAAGGAATCGTGGGTTGAAAGTATTGTTTCGCTATCGGGCTCGGCATTCAAGTCGCCCATAAGGAATGCGGGGATATTGCCAAATTCAGCAATTTTATTGAGTACAACCTTAATGCCCTCAATGCGAGCTTCGTCGCTGACATGGTCAAGATGGGTATTAAATACAACAAATTCCTTGTCGGTTGCCTTGTCTCTCAAAATGATATACGTGCAAATTCGGTAATGTGCAGCGCCCCAGCTCTTGCTCATAACCTCGGGAGTTTCGCTCAGCCAAAAACTACCGCTATCAATTCTTTCGTATTTATCGGTTCTATAAAAAACGGGACAACCCTCGCTGAGAATAAAATCATCGCGATATGCTATTTCAGATGAGTATTCAGGCATAGCTTTTATGAGGTAATCGTAGTGCATAAAGGTAACCTCTTGGAAACCAATAATGTCGGGTCGTACGGAGTTTATGTCCTCGACGATAAGGTGCGATCGATAGAACCAGCTCTTTTTGAAGAGATCATCAGGAGCGTAGCATCTTACGTTTGTGCTCATAATCGTTATTTCTTCGCTGGGGTCGGTGGAAATTTTTACTTTTGAATCATCATGCAAATATTTGGGAAGATAAAATAACTGAATTGCCAAGAAAATAAGAATTGCAACGAGCAAGAAAATGAAAAAACCTTGAATAACTTTTGCCATAATAATTCTCCTTTATGGTTGATAATGCCATTATATCACAGTTATTTGTCTTAATCAAGGCAAAATAAATATATTTTTATTTCTTGACATGGACGGTAGTTTGAGGTATAATAATTTGGAAATTGTTCAGGAAAGGAGAAAACAAATGAAGCTTATTATTGCGGAAAAACCCAGTCTTGCGCGCAATATCGGTGCGGGTATTGGAAAAATGAATAATAGAAACGGTTACCTTGAAGGTAATGGTTACCTTATAACATGGGCATTTGGTCATTTGTTCTCTCTTGCTGATATTGAGTACTACAATCCGGCGCCCGACGGTGTTAACCATTGGACAATGGAAAATCTTCCTTGTTTCCCTCAAAAATTTGTATTCCAACTTAAAAAGGACGCAAAAAAACAGGTTGATCCAGGTGTTGTTAAGCAGTTTAATGTTATCAAGCAACTTTGCAATAGACCTGACGTTGATATGATTATCAATGCGGGAGACGCCGATCGTGAGGGAGAAATTATTGTTCGTCTTTGCATTCAAAATGCGCTTGAAACACCCAAGGAAATTCGCAGATTATGGCTTCCCGACCAAACTCCGCAAACTGTTGCCAAAGCTCTTACTGAAATGAAGCTTGAGTCGGAGTATCACAATCTTGCAAACGAAGGTTTTGCACGTACATACATAGATTGGTTGTACGGTGTGAATCTTACTAGATATGCTACCCTCAAAACAGGTACACTTTTGCGCGTTGGAAGAGTTATAGTCCCCATTGTAAAAGCCATTTACGATAGAGATATGGCTATTAAGAATTTCGTGCCCGAAACTTATTACATTATCGCTAGTAAAGAGTTTACCAATGGCGAGGTAATTGAGCTTAACGGCAAAGAAAAATTCCCCAAGGATCAGCTTTATAAAGCGCAGGAATTATGCGATAAATATAATGCGTCGACCGCTGTTGTTACCGCAGTTAAACGCAAAAAAGATACCCTTCATCCCGGCAAGCTATATTCCCTTTCCAAGCTTCAAAACGTGCTTGGTAAGAAGTATAAAATGTCAATGAAACAGAGCTTGGATATCATCCAAAAGCTTTATGAAAACGGCTATTTGACGTATCCGAGAACCAACTCCGAGTATCTTGCAACGAGTGAGCAAGGCAAAGTTAAAACAATTCTTGAGAACTGTAAAAAGCTTGGTTATCCTGTGGAATTCAAGTTCTCGAAGAAGATATTTGATGACTCCAAAATTGAGTCTCACTCAGCCCTCACACCTACGTATAAGATTCCCGATTCAAGTAAGCTCTCTCCTGATGAGATGAAGGTGTATTCTACCGTATTCCGTAGATTTGTAGCGGTATTTTGCGCCGAAGAATGTATAGTTGAGCGAAGCGAAATAACAATTCGTGTAGGCGATTATGAGGACTTCTCTATTAAGGGAACGGTAATTATCCAAAAGGGTTGGACGAAGTATGACGACTATACTCAAAAGGATAAAATACTTCCCAAGCTTGCAAAGGGCGATCTTGTAAATATTAATTTCAAGCCCATTGAAAAAGAAACGGCGCCGCCTAGACACTATACTATAGAAACTCTAAATAACTATCTCAAAAATCCTTTTAAGGAAGATAAAGCGGCTATTGACGATAAGCAGCAAAATGCTGATGATAACTACAACACCGACGACTCCGAGGATTACAAGGCTATTTTTGAGGGTCTAGAGCTTGGTACTGAGGCTACTAGAACGGGTATTATCGACAATGCCCGAAGCAGCCAATATATTAACTTAAACAAGGACGTATACACTATCCTGCCCGGCGGCATTTTTATGATTGAGTCGCTTATGCAGATGAACATAAATATGGACAAGTATAAGACGAGTCAATT
>JAZRHW010000167.1:0-3691 GCA_045644965.1 Eubacteriales bacterium | reverse complement strand
AGGACGAATGTATAAAATCTCTTGAGCTTGAATGGAGAGTTAGCGAGGACTCCTGCGAAATGGTCGATCGAGCTCTTATTGATATTTGGAATAGGGGATGCTTTTTTCACGATGGCAGGACGTATTCGGGCGACGAGGTGTGCACTATTTTGTGTGAAAAGTTGACCGCCACCCGACTCAAGAGGGCGCTTGACGCGATGCTCGAGAGGGGGGACGAGGTGCGCCTTCCGCTATTGTATTTGGCGAAATGCATTTTTGCGGAGCTTGTAAGCCCGACCTCCAACGAAAAGAAAGGGAAGAGCGCAGAGAACTCTTCCTTCAATATTGATGATTTATTTGAGGCGGCTTTGCGGCGCAGCGACGAGGTGTTAAGCAAATACGATACCGCCAACGTCGGAAAGGGGTGAGTCGCAAAGCTCAACTACGCGCTTTCCGTGGGATTTTATGAAGGCGCTAATCGCTTCGCCTTCGGGATGATGTTTGAGCGAGCCACAAAAGTAAACCGCATTTTCGGTTGTACCCGACGCTCCGCCAATAAATCCGTAATCGTATGGTGGCAGGGAAATGTGTCCAGCGCTGATTTGCAAAGCGTCAATGCCGAGCGAAGATGATAGGGCAAAAATTCCTTCGTCGGCGGTGATGATTGCATTGTCGCCAACGATACAGGTCGAGCAGTGTGCATAGCCCTGAGCCACGTGGTGTATGCTGTAACCGTTTACCTCAAGATAATCTAAAATCTCGCTCGACGCGTGCTTTTTGTTGCAAAAGGCGTGATTTCCAACGATGGCAATATTGAGTAGCACGTCGAGTGGATATTTTTTGCCCATCGACTCACTTATATTTATAAATTCGCCCGCGAGCGAGTAATTGACGTGCTTGAAGGTCACGTTTCCCACGGCGCAAAGGAGCATATCCGCGTGAGTGTCCGTGGGCTCGGAGAGCGCACTAAAGGGAGCAAGGAGCTTCACTTCAAAGCCTTCTTGCCCGAGCGCGTCGATTATTCTGTTGTCGGCTTTTGCGCTAATGTATGCGAGCATGGAGTACTCCTTTGGGGTTAAAGTGGATTTGTTTTGGAGGGGAACTCCCTCCGTCATTTTCTTACGAAAATGCCACCTCCCTCCTCGGAAGGAGGCTCTGTAAGATATTCTTCCGTAAGTAGCCATTTAGAAAAATCGTTATATTTTGCAATACTTTACGGCTACACATAGAGGATTATCAGAAAGAGGCTCCTTCCGCAGAGGGAGCTCCGCCGTAGGCGGTGGGGGAGTTCCTCTTGGGATAAAAGTTACATTCCTTTGTAACGGGAGGATAATATCCTCCCCTACGGTGCGAAATAGCCTTCTCCAGCGGAGAAGGTGGCACGAAGTGACGGATGAGGAGAGCGGCATTAGTTAAATGAACGGCTTTTTATGGAAGTTGCTTTCCTTCAAGGCGGGAGCACGGAGTGCTCCCCTACGGTGAAATAGATATAGTTCGTGATGTGTTTTTGAAATTTAGTGATACTATATTGCGAGAATGACGAAGTCTCCTTAAAAGTTTTTGCCAAGCTTTTTTCAAAAAGCGGGCGAAGCTCCATAAAAGTTTTTGCCAAGCTTTTTTCAAAAAGCGGGCGAAGCTGATTGAAAGCTTTTTTGCCTACTTTTTTTCAAAAAAGTAGGGCTTCCCTATCGAGAAGCCCTTAAAATTTTTAATTATTCAGCGTCAGTAATGTGGCGCGCAACGTGTACGCCGCTTGCTGATGCGTGGGAGAGAGAGTGAGTAATTCCGCTTCCGTCTCCGATTATGTAAAGTCCCTTATGACAAGATTCAAGGTTCTCATCAACTGCAACTTCCATATTGTAGAACTTAACTTCAACACCGTAAAGGAGTGTATCGTCATTTGCTGTTCCGGGAGCAATCTTATCGAGCGCGTAAATCATCTCAATGATACCGTCAAGAATTCTCTTGGGAAGCACGAGGGAAAGGTCGCCGGGTGTTGCCGCAAGAGTGGGAGTCACTGTACATTCCTCAATTCTCTTTTCGTTACTTCTTCTACCTCTTACAAGGTCGCCAAAGCGCTGAACGATTACACCACCACCAAGCATATTGGAAAGGCGAGCGATATTTTCACCGTAACCGTTGGAATCCTCAAAGGGCTCTGTGAAGTGCTTGGAAACGAGAAGCGCAAAGTTTGTATTATCAGTTTGCATTGAAGGATCTTCGTAAGAGTGACCGTTAACGGTAACGATACCGTTTGTATTCTCGTTAACAACGCTTCCCTTAGGATTCATACAGAAGGTACGAACATTGTCCTCAAATTTTTCGGTTCTGTAAACAATCTTACTTTCGTAAAGCTCGTCAGTGAGGTGTGAGAAAACGGATGCGGGAAGCTCAACGCGAACACCAATGTCAACTCGGTTGGACTTTTTGGGAAGCTCAAGCTCACGGCATACCTTTTCCATCCATTTAGAGCCGATACGGCCAACGGATACAACACATTTATCACATTCAAATTCCTCTTTTTTAGTGAGGATCTTATAACCGCCCTCTATAATCTCGATATGCTCAACGGGTGTGTTAAAGTGGAAATCAACCACCTGCTTCAACTCGTTGTAGATATTGCCGAGCACGATATAGTTCTTATCAGTTCCAAGATGGCGAACGGACGCGTCAAGAAGGTTGAGCTTGTTCTGAAGGCAGAGCTTCTTAAACTTGGAATTTGTTGTTGTATAAAGCTTTGTTCCCTCTCCACCGTATGCCATATTGATATCGTCAACATAGTGCATAAGCTCGAGTGCACGGCTCTTGCCAATGTACTCGTGGAGCGTACCGCCAAAGTTGTTTGTAATATTGTATTTGCCGTCAGAGAAAGCACCTGCGCCACCGAAACCACTCATAATTGAGCAAGTTTTGCAATTGATGCAAGACTTTACCTTCTTGCCGTCGATGGGGCATTTTCTCTTGCTAAGCGCGTGACCTGCCTCAAAAACACCGATTTTGAGGTTCTTATTTTGCTTTACAAGCTCGTATGCGGTGAAGATACCACCGGGGCCTGCGCCAACGATTATAACGTCATATCTCATTATAATTCTCCTTAAATATTTAAAAGTACACATAAAAAAAGCTGCTATTTGCGATGGAAGAAAACCAACGGCAAAAGCAGATTTACGATTTTTTTCCATATCATTATATAATAAAAAAAGCCCCTTGTCAAGGGCTTTTTTATATTTTGATACGAAAGATGCGCGATTGCCTACTTGCTATGCACTGCGCACGCAAAGGCATACCCCCACACCGTAGGGGAGGATATTATCCTCCCGCTCCGAAATAAATATAACTTTTATTCCAAAGGGGAACTCCCTCACCGCTTCGCGGAGCTCCCTCTGCGTGACGGGGTTCCCCGAAGTGAATGAAATGAGCTTTGGGGGTTCACGGCGGTTGGAGCCTCTTTGTAATAATCCTCCGCGTATAGCCGTAAAGTCTTGCAAAATCTAACGATTTTTCTAAATGGCTACTTGCGAAGGTGTATCTAACCGAGCCTCCTTCCGCAGAGGGAGGTGCCGAGGAACGAGGCGGAGGGAGTTCCTCTTTGGTATAGAAGTAGCTTTTTATTTCGGAACGGACGCGCAATGCGCGCCCCTACGGTGTTTGCATAAATTTCTTTATGTAGGGGCGGCCATTGGCCGTCCGTTTGAGAGTGAAGTAACATTTC
>JAZRHW010000166.1:0-7032 GCA_045644965.1 Eubacteriales bacterium | reverse complement strand
TTGAGTATGCATCACAAATTTGAACTATAGCATTCTCTCCCTCACCGCGAACGATATGGTGGATAAAGTCATAATCAAAGCGCTCGCAGGCAAAGCTCACCTCGGGCCCACCGAAAATAATCTTCGCGTTGGGCAAAAGTGCACCAAGATCGGCAGCTATGTCGAGCATTGATGCGATATTCCAAATATAGCACGAAAAGCTGTAGACGTCCGCCGCCTCGGAAACGAGTCCCGAGAGCACAGTGGCATTCATATCTCTTAAATTGTATTCACGAAGAACGACCTCATACCCAGCCCTCTCCAGAGGCGCACGCAAGCACCTAAGCGCAAGACAGGTGTGTGAGTAAGAACCGTTTAAACCAAATAAAACTACCTTCATTTTATCCTCGTTTTGAATGTTTTTATATATAAATTGGGATTTATCGAACAGTTAGATTAGTTTGGATTTAGGGGGATTTTGAAAAATCCCCCTATAACCCCAAAACTTTTTAACACATTTTATTGACTAAAGCCGCGCAAATTGTGTCAACGAGTTGACACATAACGTTTTTCTCGCCATTGGGCAGGCGGCTCGAAAAACTGTAATTTGCTACTGCTAAATGTAGCCATATCGTTTGCAGTCTAACCTAAGCCTCCCTACGACAGGGAGGTGGCATTTTCGCAAGAAAATGACGGAGGGAGTTCCCTTTATTCAATAAAACATCCCTATAAATCAAAATTTGAAATATTCTTACACCATTATACCATTTTTTCAACCAAATTCAATTATTTTCGAAAATTTTATCACAAAACTCTCTTGTAAATTGATCCTTGGCATCAAAATCCATAGCCGCGCCATAGATCTTTTCAAGTGCAAAGTGAACATTTTTAATTTTGTCAAACTCCACGAGTGCCAAATTCAAAATTTTCTCGCGCGTTTTAGCTATAGTGCGATATTCAGCGCGAACGGGTGCAATTTTGCCCGCATCAACAAATCTTTGCATATTTATCTTCCTTGCGCCTGCGGTTGAATCCCCATTGATTTCAAAAGCAAGGGCACTATTTTTCACCATTAAAGCATCAAATCGACTTGGAATTATGGGGTTGTTTGACACCTGCAAATCCACGCGGCATTTCAAAAGCGAGTAAATCTCACGCATGAAAATATGTGCCGTTTCAAAATAATCCATCACACCGTAGTAAATTTTTGCCTCATTAAAATAGGTGTCAAAATGCGATATTCCCTTCATTCCAATGGAATTCACAAGCAAATTTTCTTCCTTGGCATCCCTCTTCATTTCAAGCGCAAAGCGCGCGATGTATTTTCTCATTTTTTCAAAATTGACGGCAGGAAGAACGAGCTTTTCCATATTTTCACTAAGCTCACGATAGGCGCTAAGATATTTATATGCAGTACAAAAATGGGAACTTTTTTCTTTGCTCAGGGTTACAATATTCTCTCTTTGCACACAAAGTGCCTTTTCACTCAAAAATTGTCCAAGGTCAAGAATTCCGTCCACCGCACCAATGAGATGCGGCTCGTAGATATGGGGCGCAGTTCCGTCAAGCACGGCGATTTTTAACTCCTTTATAATCACCGCGTCGAGGCTCTGTGCATCCGACGAGCAGTAGATGTACCGCACCGAAAATCCCCTTCTCTCCGCCTCGCGTGCTACCTTTTTCATAAAGGTCGCCTTGCCCGTACCCGACCCGCCTTTTATGGCATATATCCTGTCAAACTTTTCAATATTAAAAGCATTATCATAATACGAGCAAAATCCATCCGCAGAATTTGACGCGACAAAATATTTTTCTTCCATAATTGCCTCCATAAATTTATTTTCCTTATAAATTTATGAAAAATCCCGACGGTTTGTTCGAAACCGTCGGGGTATTATTAAATTTGGCGTAATTTAGCTATTTTTTCAGCGCTCGGTGTAACGTAAGCCGTCCAGTTGGTGTGGTAGATTACAAGACCGGGATTCGCACCCTGAATTTTCTTAACGTTCTTGGCAAAGGTATAGTCAACGGGGACGCTGACACCTCCCTGCAAGCTCGAATAATATGCCGCTATCTCCGCCGCCTCGGTGAAGTTAATCGCGTCGGGCTCTTCGCCATTACAAAGCATTACAACGTGGCTTCCCGCCTTATTCTTGACGTGGAACCAATAGTCGCTCTTATGCGCGAGGTTAAAGGTAATGTTCTCGTTTTGAATATTGTTCTTGCCGCAAAGAACGGTGTATCCGTCCGTAGTCTTAAAGGTCATATGCGCGGTGCTCTTACGCTTTTGAGGACGGTAATTCTTCATTTTTGAAGCATAACCCGAGGTGTAAAGCTCGTCGCGTATCTCAACAAGGTCGCTTGTGTTCTCCGCGTGTGCAAGCGCATCAAAAACGGAGTAGATATATGCAAGCTCGTGCTCCGCCTTTTCGATTTGCACGGCAAGCTCGCGCTCGGCATTCTTGCACTTATTGTATCGCTTGTACATTCTTTGCGCGTTTGCGGACGGTGAAAGACGGCTGTCAAGTTCGATAACTACCTTGGCAAATGTTCCATCCTCCTCGTTGTATTGCTCATAATCAATGAGTTCAACGCGCTTCATTCCGCGCTCGATGGCGTAGATATTTGAGGTGATGAGGTCGCCCTGCTTTTTATACTTTTCGCCCTCCTTGCAATCGGCAAGCTCGGCTCTTTGTTTGTCCATTTTTTTGAGCAAACGGCTCTCGGAATTGGTGAGAATTTTCAAAATATCCGTTGCCTTTTGCTTAACTCTAACTTCCCTGTCCCTGCCTTCAAAATATGCATCGAGCATCACCGAGGGACTCTCAAAATCACGAAGTTCAAGACCCTTGTAGTGGGTGAGTCGGCAAAATGCGTATTCAACAGCTCGTTCTCCCTCAAAAACTGTAGTGGGAGTATAGGAATTAGTCCTTATTTGCTCAATTATTGCAAAAAAAGCATCATACAGCGCATCAAGTGAACAATTTCTCAATGTGGAATCAATATCACCGCTTGCGCGATAGGATATCTCCCTTGCAACCGCACTTGAAATTCCAAGGAAATTGGAAATGATAAATTTATCCGCCTTTTGATCCGCAGGGGCATTATCCCAAAGCGCAAAAAATTGCTCTTTTGTACAATGGGTGGGGTTGTGTTTATCCTGCTTTGGCGGAAGCTCATAGAGCATTCCGGGCAGGACTTGACGAAGTGAACTCGTTGTGAAATCAACGGTTTTGAGTGCGGAAACTATTCTCTTCTCAGCGTCAAGGAAAATGAGGTTTGAATATTTTCCCATAAGCTCCGCCACAAGATAGCATTTGGTATCAAAGCCCATTTCGTCGCGTGTGTCAAAGGAGAGCATTATTGCGCGCTCAAATCCAAACTGTTCAATATCGGCAAGCTTTGCACCCTGCAATCTCTTTCTCAAAAGAACGCAAAACATTGGGGGATTTTGAGGATTTTCCTTAGCAATCTCGGTAAAGCCGATACGGGGATTGTTGGATCCCGCGTTAATGAGCAGTCTTTTTCCACCGTGAAGCGACCTTATTTGAATGTGAATTTCGTCCTTGTCGGGCTGATAAATCTTTTCAACTCTTGCACCGCGCGACTCCGATAAAATCTCGTGTGTCATACACGCGAGCATACCTGCATCAAATGCCATTTTTGTTCCCCCTTTCGTCAAAAATCATAAATATGATATATTGTAACACATTTTTTGCAAAAATTCAAGAAAAAGCTCCATTTCTTTTCGAAATGGAGCAAATTTTATTTATTTTAAGTGTTTAGTTAGAGCATATAGCATTTCGGCAACTTGAGCGCGTGTGATATTCGCGGTGGGGGAAATCTCTCCGCAATCACTGTCGAGAAATCCGAGGTCATTCAAGGTATAAATGGCATCGTGCGCCCATGCAGGAATATCGTTTTTATCCGTAAAAGTCGGTTTGACGGTGGGAACACTGATTCCAACAACTCGGCTAACAATCAGTGCCGCCTCAGCACGAGTTATATCGCTATTGGGTAGGAATACAAATTCTCCCTCTTCATTCACCGAGCCGCTGATGATACCCAGCTTTCTCGCTTCTCTAACGTAACCCTTGAGCGACGCGGGAATTTCGGCATCATCATCAAAGCCCGTATCAAAAACCGCCTCCACGTCATTATAGCCAAGCGCGTGCATGAGCATTACAAGAAAATCAATTCTACTCACACTCTTGTCGGGCATAAAATAGGTGTTATCTCCTAGCGACACACCACTCATAACGTTCATTTCCGCCAAGGTCAGTGCAGCATGATGCGCTCTATGGCCATCCATATCGCAAAATACCGTGTCGGTTTGCAATTTTTCAACAGTAAGACTCACCTTTTGTGAGGGCGAGAAATTTCCGTATTTGTCCACTGCTACATACTCAAAGTAATCCTCGCCGAAATACATTCCCACAGGTGTATATAAATACTCTCCGGTAGTACTGTCAAAATCGAGCGTACCACCCTTCGCATAAGTAACAACCTCAAATCTCAACTGGTCTCCATCGGGATCATACGCGCCAACCTTTCCAAAAACCGTAACGCCCTGATGCGTGCTCACAGTTAGGTAGCGCAAATCGTTATTGACAATCGTCGGTGCGGAATTTTCGCGTGACAAAAAGTATAATTTACAAGTTATCTCGTATTCTCCGCCGTTGACCTTGAATTTGAAAACCGTTTCCCGAGCTGCATCATCCGCCGCCCTGAAATTAAGTAGATCGAGATTTGAGCCCGATATGCTCTGCCCCGCGTTTACCACCACGTCTCCAACGCATAAACATCCTTCCGTTACTGCGGGGATGGTGGTGAGTGTGATGGAGGAAATCTCATTTATATTGAGATTTTTAGCAAAATCATCCGCACTGAAAATTATTTTTTGTCCCTTGAGGGCATATTTTGCCATCTCACACTTGCCCGCTATCACCGAAAGACCGCTTGAAACGTCAAGCGTGGCATCTTTGTTTTGTTCCCTTACAACGCCTACAACCGTAAAGATCAGCGCCATAACTATTACCGAAAAAGTTATAAATCTTTTCATAAAAATCCTCTCCATTATTTAACTTAATAAATTATATCTTTCACGAATTAATTTTATGCAAGTTAAAAGAAATATTGTATTCTTAATCATTTTGGTGTATAATATATTAAAGTTTACGAAAGGGGGCAAAATATGAAATTTGAAAATAAATTTATCGGTCTTTCGATAAAAGAAATACTTATCGACGAGCTTGGATTTTCAAAAAGAGCAATTGCTGCCCTCAAAGCGCGTCCTGATGGAATTTTACTCAATGGCGAGCACGCAACCGTGCGTGCCAAAGTAAAAGAGGGGGACGTCCTCGTTATTAACTGTGAGGATATGGAGAGCAACGAGGAAAAGCTAGTGCCCTCATCCACCTTGCCCGACATCATCTATGAGGACGAGCATATCGTGGCTGTGAACAAGCCTCCCTTTATGCCCACACATCAGTCGCAGGGACATTTTTACGATACGCTTGCAAATTCGCTCGCGTATTATTTTACAAAGCAAGGACGCCCATTCGTTTTTCGCTCGGTAAACCGACTTGACCGAAACACAAGTGGCGTTGTGCTTGTGGCAAAAAGCCGTATCGCCGCCGCAAAACTATCCGAAGAGATGAAGCGCGAGGATATCAAAAAAAGTTATATAGCAATTCTTGATGGCACTCTCGAGCATAATTCGGGTACAGTAGAAACATACATACGACGAGCACAAAAAAGCATAATACTCCGTGAAGTGTGCGGAGAGTGTGAGGACGGCAAAATTGCCATTACTAATTATCGCGTTTTGGCTCGCGCCAACGGACTAACCTTGGTTGAGGCTGAACCTCAAACGGGCAGAACGCATCAGCTTCGCGTGCATTTCTCGCATCTTGGCGCACCGATACTCGGAGACGATCTTTATGGAAGTGCCTCCCCCCTCATTGAGCGACACGCGCTCCACGCTCGCAAACTGAATTTTGTGCATCCCGATAGCCGCGAAGTAATAAGCATTCAAGCGGATTTGTCCGAAGATATGTGTGAAATTATTGAAAAAAATTTCGGAAAGGAGCTTTTTTAAATGGAAGAAAATAAAATCACTCAAGAAGAAAATGTAAAAACCGAAAAGCTCCCAATACCTTGCTATGTATTTTTTGCTCTTACATTTATAGCCATAATCATGTATATCGTTGGTATAAACTATACGCCCTTTGCGGATTTTTTCAATAGATATATCGCATCAATAGTAAGGGGCACTTTGGCAACAATCACAAATCTTCTCCCCCTCTCGCTTGCCGAGATTGGAGTAATTTGTATCCCTGTAATACTGTTTTTTGTGATTAGAATATCTTCCAAAAAATATTCGAGCTCGTGGAAAAACGTAGGTGTTTTTTGCCTTATAATGCTATCCGTGCTCTCGCTTTTCTTCTCGCTCTTCGTGTTCTCATTCGGCATGGGATATCACACGTCCTCGCTTGATAAAAAGCTGGATCTTGATAAAAAGACCGTTAGTGCCGCCGAGCTTGCCGCAACTGCCGAGTGGCTTATTGAGAACGTCAATGCCGAGCTTGATAACATTGAATTTACGGATAAGAGCTCTTCAATATCCCCACACTCCATAAGGGAGATGAATTTGCTTTTGCTCGACTCCTATGATGAGCTTGATGACGAGCATGAGTTTCTCCCATCACTTTACTCATTCGTCAAACCCGTAATGCTCAGCGAGCCCATGACATACACTCACATTTCGGGAGTTTATACCTATTTTACGGGTGAGGCAAACGTTAACACCAACTGTCCCGACTACTCCATGCCGTACACCGCCGCGCACGAGCTTGCCCATCAAAGAGGAATTGCTCGAGAGGATGAGGCAAATTTCATTGCCTTTCTTGTTTGCACGGCAAGTGATGACTCATATATCAAATATTGCGGATATATGAATCTTTTAGAATACGTTCTCAACGCGCTCTATTCCGCGGATAAGGACTTGTGGGAAGCCACATACAAAAAGCTCGACAACCGTGCGATATATGA
>JAZRHW010000165.1:0-1759 GCA_045644965.1 Eubacteriales bacterium | reverse complement strand
CGCCGCCTACTTCACGAATATTATGCCACAAGTATCCAAGTGAAAGAAGGTTTGAAAGAGCGATATGCTTACCGCTATAAGGAAGTATATCCGTTACGTCAAGAGAACGTACGTTAAAGCTAATACCTGCAGGAATTGCATATGCTACCCTCTTCTTATCGGGGTTAGTAAGTGTTGCACCTGTAAGTGCTTCACCCTCAGGAAGAACAAGAGTATTAGCGAGGAGTTCCTTATTTCCTGTAAGACCTGTGTAGCAAAGATTGCCGCTATTAAATACTTTACCAAGAATTTCTCTCGCATTTTCGCAGAATGCTGCGGGAGCACTTGCATACTCTTGAATCTTTGTATAGAGAGGATATCCACCTGTAAGCACACTATAATATCCGCTTGCGGAGATGAGGGATTCACTTGAGTTAATTGCAAGTCCAACACCGTTACCCATGAACTGCATTCTTGTGTTATTGAGCTCACGAGCGAGTACAGTTTTTGCGGTTTCTTCATCATAAACCGTCTTTGTAAGCATTTCGCTAATGATTTCAAGTGCCTTGGGTGCGTTCTTTTCAAGACAAGCAACACTTACAACAAGGTAGGGATCAGCCTTTTCCATAGAGGGAGAAACTGTAGTTGTAACAAACTTCCACTTACCTGCATAACGGTTGAGTAAATTGGAAAGCTCGCTAGGTGTATGATCAACGGTAGCAAAATCGCCAAGAGAACGAGAAAGGAGTTCTACTGTCATAATCTCATCAGCATTGAGTCCTGCTAATGAGAAATAGAAGCGGTAATAAGCAACACCATTGGTTTCAGCGGGAGTATGAAGAACATTTCCCTCAATATTAAATTCCTTTTTGGGAAGCTCTTTAGTAAGCTTATCAAGAGAGAGCGTGGGCATTTTAGCAATAACTTCAGGAGTATCTCTATCCATAGCAAGCTTTGTGCCTTCAACAAATCTTTGATGTGCTTGTACCTTAAACTCATCGGAAAGGTTGGAAGTGTACTTTTCTACATTAGCAAGATGTGCCGCGCTTGATTCTCTCTGCACGGGAACGAGAACGGAGATAGCGGTGATATCATTCTCAAAGAATATTTCACGAAGAAGATTTTCAAAATATCCGTTTGCAAGCTCGCGCTCGAACTTTTCAAATGTTTCGTCAATCTCAAAATAGGTATTGAGAGGTACGCCATAGAATGAGTTATTAGCAATATTGATGAAATCGTAGATGCAAAGACCTGTTACGGCATTTCTCTGCTCCTTCATTTTGAAGCGAGTAGAGGAAATTTGAGAAAGCATAATCTCTTTATCGATTCCATTATCAATAATGCCTTGAATTGTGTCGTCGATAATCTTTTTAATGGTATCACGATGCTCTTTTTCAGTGTTATAAGCTGCAAAGCCCCAAGATGTCTGAATATCATCAGTGGAATCGTAAATATCCGCGTCCGCCATAAGTCCGCTTGTTACAAGCGCTTTTTTAAGGGGGGATGAGCTATTATCCATAAGGTAATTTGCAAGAAGTCCTGCAGCCATTTGTCTTTCGGCATCATTATACATACCTACGTTGTAAGAGTATATAATATTTGTTTTGCCCTTTGTATCCTCGGAAGGAGAAATAGCATATTCGTGCTCGCAAACTCTATGGTTGGGGCCCTGAACAGTATGCTTGATTTCGCTTCTCTCCTGGGATGCTCCTGCAAGCCACTCATCAATAAAATCGGTATATCTATCAATATCCATATTTCCGCGAAGGAAAAGCACACA
>JAZRHW010000164.1:0-3513 GCA_045644965.1 Eubacteriales bacterium | reverse complement strand
GCCTTTGTGATGTAGTAAGGAGACTTGATTGCATTATCACCGAAACGAAGGTGAGAAATTGTTACACCACTTGTCTTCTTGGAGTCATACTGGAAGTATGCCTGGATATTCTTATCAGTGTGGTCACCGATAATCTTAATAGAGTTCTTATTTGCACCAACTGTACCGTCGCCGCCAAGACCCCAGAACTTGCAAGAAATTGTTCCTTCAGCTGCTGTGTTGGGAACAACCTTTTCTTCAAGAGAATGTCCTGTTACGTCGTCAACGATACCAATTGTGAAGTGTGCCTTGGGCGCTTCAAGTGCAAGGTTGTCGTAAACTGCGAAGATGGATGCAGGAGTTGTGTCCTTAGAACCAAGACCGTAACGACCACCAACAACCTTAATGCTTCTGCCAACCTCGTTAAGAGCTGCAACAACGTCAAGGAAGAGGGGCTCACCAAGAGAACCGGGCTCTTTTGTTCTATCAAGAACTGCAATCTTCTTAACTGTTTCGGGAATTGCCTCGCTGAGCTTTTCAGCAACGAAAGGACGGTAAAGTCTTACCTTTACAAGACCAACCTTTTCGCCCTTAGCAAGAAGGTAGTCAATAACCTCTTCAGTTACGTCACATACGGAACCCATTGCGATAATTACTCTATCAGCATCGGGAGCACCGTAGTAGTTGAAGAGCTTGTAGTTTGTGCCAATCTTCTCATTAACCTTGTCCATGTACTCTTCTACGATTGCAGGGAATGCATCATAGTAAGTGTTGCAGGACTCTCTGTGCTGGAAGAAGATGTCACCGTTTTCAGCGGAACCGCGGAGAACGGGATGTTCGGGGTTGAGAGAACGTGCACGGAATGCTGCAAGTGCGTCCATGTCAACCATTTCAGCAAGATCCTTGTAGTCCCAAGCTTCAATCTTCTGAATTTCGTGAGATGTACGGAAACCGTCGAAGAAGTTAAGTACGGGAACTCTACCCTTGATTGTTGCAAGGTGTGCAACTGCACCAAGGTCCATAATTTCCTGCTGGTTTGTCTCAGCCATCATTGCAAAACCTGTCTGACGGCAAGCATATACGTCGGAGTGATCTCCGAAAATGTTGAGCGCGTGAGATGCTACTGCACGAGCTGAAACGTGAATTACGCAAGGAAGAAGCTCACCTGCAATCTTATACATGTTGGGGATCATAAGAAGGAGACCCTGAGATGCTGTATAAGTTGTTGTAAGAGCACCTGCGCCAAGAGATCCGTGAACGGCACCTGCTGCGCCTGCCTCGGATTCCATTTCGATTACCTGTACGTTTTGACCAAGAATGTTCTTAGCGGGCTCGCCAAAAATGTTCTTGTCAGTTGCTGACCATGTGTCAGTTACCTCAGCCATGGGGGATGAGGGTGTGATGGGGTAGATAGCGGCTACTTCTGTGAACGCGTAGGATACGTGTGCGGCGGAAGTATTACCGTCCATGGAAATTTTTCTTCTCTGAATTGCCATGTTTTTCAAATCCTCCTAAATTAAAATAGTTGTATAATTGTTATTATTTTTACACCAAATTTCATTTTAGCACAAATTTGTGCCATTGTAAATAGATTTAATTAAAAATATAATAGAAAAATGTTGTATATTTTGTTATTTTTTATATTCTTTAGACTATTTCGTCGATTGCGGCAGTTATTCTTTTTGCTACCGTTTCAACGTCACCAAAAGCAGAAATGATATAAATATGCTCATTCGGATTTTCCTTAAGCTCCTCAAAAACGTTGAGGAAGGTATTTCTAACCGCGGTGAGCTTCTCCTTGGTTTCGTAAATTTCGGTTGTTGCTCTTCCCTTCGAGATTCTCTCAAGACTCTCCTCAGGTGTGAGGTCAAGGAAGATGCACGCGTCGGGTGTGCGGATTTCGGGGCAGTCGAGATTCATCTTTTTTACCCACTCGTAGTCCGTTTCACTTCCCTGGTACGCAAGTGAAGAATAATAATATCTATCGCAAAGGACATCGTAGCCCTCTTCGAGCATTTTTTCGATGCCCCATTTTTTATTTACGTTATGGAAGATACGGTCAAGAACAAACATTGCCGCCATTTCGCAAGAGGTTCTCTTGCTTACGCCCGAAAGCGCGTCGCGGATAATTCCGCCCGTCATTGAAATGGTGGGTTCGCTCGTGACGTAAACCTTTCTTCCCTTTGATTCGAGATATTCGCACAGCTTATTGATTTGGGTGGTCTTGCCACTCCCGTCAATGCCCTCGAATACGATAAATTTACCTTTGCTCATATTATTTCTTAATCAAATCGCAGCCAACGTACTTACGGAGAACCTCGG
Organism: Eubacteriales bacterium; assembly: GCA_045644965.1. Taxonomy (GTDB): domain Bacteria; phylum Bacillota; class Clostridia; order Oscillospirales; family CAG-272; genus RGIG4608. The sequence goes on along the minus strand of JAZRHW010000164.1, from coordinate 1,212 downwards.
GTACAACAACGGAGCCGTCAGCGAGCTGATTTTGCTCAACGAGTGCAGGAAGCACGCGGCTTGTTGCAAGACCGGAGCCGTTGAGTGTGTGCATGAATTCAACCTTACCATCGGCACGGCGAACACGCATCATACCACGGCGCGCCTGGTAATCTCTTGCGTTGGAAACGGAAGAAACTTCTTTATATCCGTTCATAGAGGGGATGTTGATTTCGATATCATAAGTTCTCGCCATGGACGCAGAGCAGTCCTCAGCAGCGAGTTTAACTGTTCTAAAGTGGAAGCCAAGTCCTGCAACGAGTGCCTCAGCCTTTGCAACGAGTTCATCAAATGCCTCGTCACTCTTTTCGGGGAGTGTGAACTGGAACATTTCAACCTTGTTGAACTGATGTCCTCTTACCATGCCTCTCTCGTCGGAACGGTAGGAGCCCGCCTCACGTCTAAAGCAAGGTGTGTAGCTGAAGAGCTTCTTGGGAAGGTCAGCTTCAGTCAAAATCTCGTTTCTATAGAGGGATGCAAGAGCTGCCTCGGCTGTGGGAAGCATATATCTTGAACGGTTGTCAACAGGGTTTTCAATCTTAAATACCTCATCAGCAAACTTGGGGAACTGGCCCGCAGTTACACCGCACTCGTACTCAAGCATGTGGGGGGGCAAAATAAGCTCGTAGCCATCTGCCCAGTGTGTATCGATAAAGTAGTTAAGAAGCGCCCATTCAAGACGTGCACCCATACCACGATAGATCCAGAAACCACTACCGGAGAGCTTTGTGCCTCTTTCGTAGTCGATAAGACCGAGATCTGTGCAAAGGTCAACGTGGTTCTTGGGCTCGAAATCGAATTTGTGGGGCTCACCGAAGTAACGGATGGGCTCGTTGTTCTCTTTTCCGCCGGGCTTGAGGTCGCGGTCGGGAAGGTTGGGAAGACCGAGAAGCACGCCCTGAAGCTGAACGTCAACCTCTTTAAGCTCTACGTCGATTTCCTTAGAACGAGCACCGAGCTTCTTCATCTCTGCAAAAATTACGGAAACGTCCTTGCCCTCCTTCTTGTACTGAGGAATGAGCTTGTTAACTCTGTTCTGCTCAGCCTTAAGACCCTCAGTTTCTGTGATGAGCGCTCTTCTCTTTGCATCAAGCGCCAAAATCTGTTCAATGTCCTCTTTTGCGTCCTTTCCCTTCATCGCAAGACGGGCGATGACTTCATCGGGACATTCTT
>JAZRHW010000163.1:0-5820 GCA_045644965.1 Eubacteriales bacterium | reverse complement strand
GAACGATAATACGTCCCCTACCCGTCTTGTACGCCTCAATAATACCGTTAACACCGTAAATCGTTGCGCCCGTGGGGAAGTCGGGGCCCTTTATGTACTCCATGAGTTCCTCAACGGTACATTCGGGGTTGTCCATTCTATATATAGTGCCGTCAATAACCTCGCCCAAGTTGTGAGTGGGGATATTGGTAGCCATACCAACCGCAATACCAACCGAGCCGTTTACAAGAAGATTGGGGAATCTTGCAGGCAAAACAGTGGGCTCGTCAAGACGGTTGTCGAAGTTCTTTGTCATTACAACTACGCCCTTGTCGAGGTCGCGCATAAGCTCGTCCGAAATTTTTGAAAGACGTGCCTCAGTGTAACGGTAAGCCGCTGCGCCGTCGCCATCAACGGAACCAAAGTTTCCGTGGCCGTCAACAAGTGTGTATCTGTATGAGAAGTCCTGAGCCATTCTAACCATCGTTCCGTAAACGGCAGCATCACCGTGGGGGTGATATCTACCAAGAACGTTACCAACGGTCGTAGCGCTCTTTCTAAAGGGCTTGTCGCTGGTGAGGTGGTCCTCGTACATAGCGTAGAGGATTCTACGCTGACCGGGCTTCATACCGTCGCGTACGTCGGGAAGCGCACGGGACGCGATAACGGACATAGAGTATTCGATAAAGGAGCGTTCAACTTCCTTTTTCATATCCACGTCAATTATCTTTTGCTCGGGAAATTCAATTCTGTCGTTGTCGTGATTTTTAATATTTTCCACAGTTTAAAGCTCCTTTCCTTAAATATCAAGATTTTCGGCAAATTTCGCGTTTTGCTCGATAAACTCACGTCTGGGCTCAACCTTGTCGCCCATGAGGAGTGAGAACATTGCGTCGCATGCCGCTGCGTCCTCGGTTGTAACCTTGAGGAGTGTTCTCGTTTCGGGATTCATAGTTGTTTCCCAAAGCTGCTCAGCATCCATCTCACCAAGACCTTTGTATCTATCAGCCTCAACGTTGTGACCGCCGAGCATTTCGATATATTGGTCTCTCTCCGCGTCGCTGAACGCATAGTATTCCTGCTGATTTCTACCACCGGTGCGCTTGTAAACCTTGTAAAGCGGGGGCTGTGCAAGGTAGATGTGTCCGTTGTCGATAAGCTGGCGCATGTGACGGAAGAAGAATGTGAGAAGAAGGATTCTAATGTGAGAACCGTCAACGTCGGCATCCGCCATAATAACTATCTTGCCGTAACGGAGTTTGGAAATATCAAATTCCTCACCGATACCGCAGCCAAGTGCCTGAATAATGGGAATGAGTGAGAGGTTGGAGTAAACCTTGTCTATACGTGTCTTTTCAACGTTAAGAACCTTACCACGAAGGGGCAAGATTGCCTGGAATTTGGAGTTTCTTCCCTGCGTAGCAGAACCGCCCGCGGAGTCTCCCTCTACGAGGTAGAGCTCAGTCACTTCAATTCTTCTTTCCTGACAGTCACGGAGCTTGCCGGGGAGAGTTGAGCCACCAAGTACGCCCTTGCGTCTTGTGAGCTCACGTGCCTTTCTAGCCGCCTCACGAGCACGGGAAGCCGCAAGTGCCTTGTCAAGTATATTTTTAGCAACACTGGGGTTTTCTTCAAAGTATTCTGAGAGCTTTGTGCTCACGATATTGTCAACGAGGGTTCTAACCTCACTGTTACCGAGCTTCGCTTTGGTCTGGGACTCGAACTGCGCGTCCTCAAGCTTAACGCTGATGATGGCGCAAAGACCCTCACGAACGTCCTCACCGGAGAGGTTCTTGTCGCTGTCCTTGAGAATACCCGCCTTGCGCGCGTAATCATTGAGAACCTTTGTGATAGCCGCCTTAAAGCCCGTCTCGTGCGTACCGCCCTCAATAGTGTGCATGTTGTTCGCAAAGGAGAGAATGAGCTCATTGTAGCTGTCATTGTACTGAAGCGCAACCTCGGCAACGCTGGTGCCCTTCTCGCCGCGCATATAGATAACCTCGGGGTGAATAAGCTCGTTGTGACGGTTGTTGTTGAGGTGGGTAACAAAGCTCTTGATACCGCCCTCGTATACGAACTCGTTTTCAACTACCTCTTCGCCTCTCGCGTCAATGAGCGCAATACGAACACCTGCGTTAAGGAACGCCTGCTCGCGCATGCGGTTCTCAAGTGTTTCGTAAACGAAAACGGTGTCCTCAAAAATTTCAGGGTCGGGCTTAAAGGTTACTTTAACACCACTCTTCTTGTATGACGCGTCGCCAACGCACGCGAAAGCGCGCGCAACCTTACCGCGCTCAAATCGCTCGGTAAATACCTTTCCGTCATAAATATCCTCAAGCTCGAGCCACTCGGAGAGCGCATTAACAACGGACGCACCAACACCGTGGAGACCGCCCGCAATCTTGTAACCGCCACCGCCGAATTTACCGCCCGCGTGCAAGATGGTATAAACCACCTCGGGTGTGGGGATTCCCTGCTTGGGGTGAATAGCCGAGGGAATTCCTCGTCCGTTGTCCTCAACGGTAACGGAATTATCGGGATTTATAGTAACGGTTATCTTGTCGCAGTGACCTGCGAGCGCCTCGTCAATGGAGTTGTCCACAATCTCGTAAACGAGATGGTGGAGACCGCCTATAGAGGTTGTACCAATGTACATACCGGGGCGCTTTCTAACCGCCTCAAGTCCCTCAAGGACCTGTATATTTTCTTCTGTGTAGCTCTCCTCAACCACAAGGTCGAGATTCTTTTCAAGGTTTTCCATTTCTGTTTCCTTTCAGTTTTGTATGTGAATGAATAAATTACAAGGTTAAGACCTTCTTTTTCGAGAAAAAGAAGCAAAAAGCTTTATTTGCTACCTCTCCACTCTACCGAGGAGTGAAGCGGACGAAAATTGTGAAAAACACACCTTAATCTCGCCGTCGGGGGTGCGGTAAACGATAAAGGATTTCGGTATTTCGTAAGAGGGTGATTCCGTTTTCTTTGCCCTTTCCGCCTCGGAGAGATATTTTCGGCTTATGGGCGAGATGGTCGACGTGTCCATATCAAAAATGCCCACAATATCGCGCTCGGGAATGCTCTTCCCTGCACCAACGTTCAGGTAAATCATGCTCACGTCTCCTTTCTCGTTAAAAGAATCAAAAAAACTTTTTCTCTTTGCGCGAAGCGCTATATAAAGAAATAAATGAAATAAATATAATTAATAAATATTTAGTTATAGTACGTATTAGGGGCTGTAGAAAATGTTGAAAACTCCCGAAAGGCCTTATTTTTCAAGGGTTTGCACCAAAATTTCGCCTGTGGATTTCTTGTGAGAAATCAAAGGACGAAATGTGGAAAACAACCGCCCATTCTTGCGAAAAACTGCCAAATTGCACATTTTTGGGCAAAAAATCGAAAAAATGCTCATTTTGACGATTTTTGACTTTTCCACAAAATCTTGTGGATTGGAAAACTCCTTCTTGAAAACTCGGATTTTGCGGAATTTTATTCCCAAATTGACGCCTCTCGACCGTTCAAAATGAATTTTTGAACAATTGAGAAAAGTCAATAAAATCAATACTTCCCGCGTTTTTGTAACACATTTCCCACCGCCTTTCCCACACCGAGCAAAACCTTGTGGAAAACTTGTTGACAACTTACTTTTTTCCCTACTTTTTCGAGAAAAAGTAGGCAAAAAGCTTTTATTCAGCTTCGCGGTTATCGCAATAATATATTACTAAACTTTATAGACACATCACGAACTGTGTGCATTGAAATTGGCAAAAACTTTTATAGGGGCTTGGCCATTCTCGCAATAATGTATTGCTAAATTTTATAAACACATCACGTACTATGTGCATTAAATTGTAGGGGCGCACCGTGTGCGTCCGCAAAAAAAACTTGGCAAAAACTTTTATTCAGCTTCGCCATTCTCGCAATAAAGTATAGCTAAATTTCAAAGACACATCACGAACTACGTGCATTGAAATAGGCAAAAAAACTATTGTGAAACTGTGCGGAGTTAGTCAATGAAATGCGTTAAAAGTTTTGCGGGTGGGTGCAGGGGGGCGTTTTTTTTAAAAAGCCCCCTGCGATCCACACTAAACTAACTAAATCAACTAATATACTTCCCCTTTGCCACCTCAATGCGTTTAAATGGCACTGCGAGGTCCATGTCGTTCTCGCAGGAGGTGATAATGACTTGGCGGTCAGCAATCTCGCGGAGGAGATTTTTGCGCCTGCCCGAGTCCAGCTCGGAGAAAACGTCGTCAAAGAGGAACACGGGGTACTCACCACAGTCCATCTTGCATATCTCGCCTTCGGCGAGCTTCATTGCAAGCGCAAGGGAGCGCTGCTGCCCCTGGGAGCTGTAAAGACGTGTGTTCTTGCCGTTGAGGTTGATAATTATATCATCACGGTGGATGCCGTAGAGCGTTGAGCCTGCGGCAATCTCGCGCTCGTGGAAGTCGGTTAGCAAGCGAAGAAAATTCTTCTCCGTGGCGGCAACGTCAAAATAGAGTTCACCATCCTGCTTTGCCGAGCCCGCATAGATAAACTCAGGGTGCTCATCAATTTCACCGCTTTGGCACATGCGACTATAAAAATCCGCAATTATCTCACCGCTTTTTGCAACGTACTCCGCACGTGCTTTTGCGATAAGAGCCGCCTCGTGGGCGAGCTGAGCCGACCAAAAGTCGATGGTCGCATCAAAGGTCGCGCGATCCTCCTCGGCATTCTTTAACAATGTGTTACGGTTCTTTAAAATCTTATTATATTTTTGTAATGAATGAAGATACATCGGTCTTATTTGCGATATCGCAACATCGAGATAGTTGCGACGGAGCGCCGGACCGTCCTTTATCATTTGCAGGTGATCGGGCGAGAAAAGAACTGCACGGAACGAGCCCACAAGCTCGGAGAGCTTTGTGATTTTAACTCCGTTGTGCGTAACGTTCTTCTTTTGCCTTGCATTGTCGGAAAAGCGCATTGTAACGTTTTGCTCCCTGCCCTCGCTCTCGTAGTCAAGGGAAATGGAAGCAAATTCCTCGCCAAAGCGGATTATCTCCGTTTCGTGAGTGGTACGAAAGCTCTTGCCGAGCGAAATGAAATAGATCGCCTCGAGCAAATTGGTCTTTCCCTGCGCATTCTCGCCGTGGAGCACGTTTATGCCCTTGTCAAATTCAATGACCTCGCACTCCGCGTTGCGAAAATTTTGCAGTTCAACTTTTTTACAAAGCATATTTCAAATAGAGAATTAGTCCTTAAGACGTACGGGAAGAAGCATGAATACTTCTTCAATTCCCTCTTTTTCCTCAGCGGGAACAATATTGAGAGATGAGAGGTGAGAAGAAAGAGAAAGCTTGATTCTCTCTGCGTTGCACGCTCTTACGGAGTTGATGAGATAACGGTTGTTGAAGCCGATGGTAAGGGGTGTGCCGATATCATTGATCTCAATCTCGTCGTATGTGCTACCTGCGCTGGAGTTAGCGGTGATCTTGAGAAGATTGCCGTCGAAAACGAGCTTAACGTGGCTTCTGAGTGAACCTGCAATTCTCTCCTCAGTAACGAGAGCTGCGCGCTCGAGAGCTGAGATAAGCTCGTTGCGGTCGCACTCTACGCTGTACTTGTGGTTCTTAACGATAATTCTATCGTAGTCGAGATACTCGCCCTCAATAAGACGTGAGAAGAATGTGATATCGCCAATTTCAAATACGATATTCTTTCTTGTCATAAAGATACGAACAGTTTTTTCTTTATTGTCGGAAAGGAGCTTAACAAGCTCGTTAACAGTCTTTACAGGCAAAATAAACGCGTTTCTGTATGTACCTGTATATTCCTGTTCAGTTGTATATTCGATCTTTC
>JAZRHW010000162.1:0-3030 GCA_045644965.1 Eubacteriales bacterium | reverse complement strand
TGCTTAATTACCATAAGGGTTGCGGCGGGTGCTGTTGCCGTAGCGACGGCACCAAGAACGATAGCTGCAGAAAGAGGGAGCTTTTCAGGCATCATTAAGTGTAAAACAACGAGAAAAGCATCAACCACTACAGTTGTAAATATAGCTTGAAATATACCAATAACGGTCGCGCGCTTACCGATATTTTTAAGGTGCGCCAATCGGAATTCGTTTCCCATAGCGAAGGCAATAAATCCAAGCGCAACGTCCGAAACGATAGAAAATCCGTGAAGCTGATTTGCAGTGATACCTATACCGTCAATACCTATGGATCCAAGCACAAAAGGGCCGACGATTATTCCGGAAATCAGATATGCGGTCACAGCGGGAAGCTGAATCTTTTTTACAAGTCTTGACAAAATCAGACCTGCCAGCATCGCAATGGATAAGCTTAGTAAAATACTTGATGTTTGAGTCATAATTAATACCTCTTTTAGTAAAATAAAAATTAGTAAATGAGATATGATTTGAGGGTATAAAATATGCTCTCAAAAGAATCTTTTTTTATTTAAATTTTTAGCACGGTTTTGTATTATAGTACACTTGTTTTTAAATGTCAATAGTTATTCTAAATTTTATTACATCTTTTTTTAAAAAAGAAAAACCCGTTGCATTCGCAACGGGTTTGGTGCTCCATCGGAGAGTCGAACTCCGGACACCATGATTAAAAGTCATGTGCTCTACCTTCTGAGCTAATGGGGCATATTGATTTGCTACCAATATATGATAACACAAATATAATGTTTTGTCAACATTTAGTTTTCGCAAAAATATGACAAATTAGAGGGGGTAAATTTTGTGCAATTTGCATAAATTTACCCCCAAATCATTAGTTAAGTCCCTTCATTGAGAGGGATATTCTCTTTTTCTTGAGGTCAACGGAAAGAACCTTAACCTTTACAACGTCGCCAAGAGAAACCACTTGAGAGGGATGCTTTACATACTTATCGGAAAGCTCGGAAATGTGAACAAGTCCGTCCTGATGCACACCGATATCAACGAAAACGCCAAAGTCGATAACGTTTCTAACCGTTCCTGTAAGAAGCATTTCGGGCTTGAGGTCTTCCATTCCCAAAATATCATCACGAAGCACGGGTGCCGGGAAACTGTCACGAATATCGCGACCGGGCTTTTCAAGCTCGGTGATAATATCCATAAGTGTGGGCTCACCAATTTCAAATTCGTCAGCAAGCTTCTTAAAGCCATATTTTTGCGCTTTTACACGAAGCATTGAAAGTTTATTAGCCTTAACATCCTCTTGTGTGTATTCAAACTTGTTGAGAAGTTTGAGCGCCGCCTCATAGGACTCGGGGTGAACACCGGTATTGTCAAGAATGAACTTGGAGTCGGGCACACGAAGGAAACCTGCACACTGCTCGTATGCCTTTGCACCGATACGAGGCACTTTGAGAATTTCGGCTCTTGTCTTGAATGCGCCGTTCTCCTCACGATATTTAACGATATTTTTAGCGCTGGTAGCATTAATTCCCGCGATATAGGAAAGGAGTGAATGTGACGCGGTATTCACGTCAACACCTACACTGTTAACACAATCCTCTACAACGCCCGTGAGCGCCTCATCAAGACGTGCGGGCTTCATATCGTGCTGATACTGACCAACACCGATTGACTTGGGATCGATCTTTACAAGCTCGGCAAGAGGATCTTGCAATCTTCTCGCAATGGACACCGCACTTCTCTGCATAACGTCAAAATCCGGGAATTCATCAGCCGCGAGCTTGGAAGCGGAGTAAATAGACGCGCCCGCCTCGCTAATAACGATATATTTTGTATCATAATCAACCTCTTTGAGAAGGTCGGCAATGAAAATTTCACTTTCCTTGGATGCAGTACCATTACCAATAGCGATAACGTCAACTTTGTGCGCGCGAATCATGCTCTTAACAATGCGCTTAGCCTCATCAATTCTCTGACGGGGCTTCGTAGGATAAATAACTCCCGTATCAATAACTTTACCAACGGGGTCAACCACCGCAAGCTTGCATCCGTTTACATAACCGGGGTCAAAACCAAGAACAACCTTGCCCTTGATGGGAGATTGCATTAAAAGATGCTTTAAGTTGTCGGAGAAAAGCGCGATAGCACCCTCACACGCGTTGTCGAAAAGGTCATTGTAAATTTCCCTCTCAACGCTGGGAGCGATAAGACGGTCATAGCCGTCAACGAGCGCACCTTCAACGTACTGCTTTGCGGGACTGTTTCCTGCAACTATAATTTGACTGTACAAATGATTGAGAATGAGATCCTTGTCAACAACGATAGCCACCTTCAAAAAGTCCTCTTTCTCACCACGGTGAATTGCGAGAACGCGGTGGGAAGGAATTTTCTTAACCGCCTCGCTGTAATCGTAATACTGCGCGTAAACGGAGTCCTCCTCAGTGTTCGCCTTGCTTGTTACAAGACCGAACTGACTTGTAAGACGGCGAATTTCCTTTCTGTACTCGGCATTGTCGGAAATACTCTCCGCGATAATATCGCAAGCGCCCGCATAAGCCTCAGCCCTTGTTTCAACACCCTTTTCGGCATCAATAAAGCCGTCGGCAATCTCGTCAAGAGAGGGATCATAGGTAGGTCTTTGCTCCAAAATAAGAAGTGCAAGGGGCTCAAGTCCCTTTTCCTTCGCCACAGAAGCTCTTGTCTTTCTATGGGGACGGAAGGGGCGGTAGATATCGTCAATTTCAGTAATAGTTACGGCATTTTTGATAGCCTCTTCAATCTCGGGAGTAAGCTTGTCCTGCGCGCGAATAAGCTCAATTACCTCTTCTCTTCTCTTTTCGATATTGCGAAGATAGTTGAGTCGCTCCTCAAATTTACGAAGAATCTCGTCATCAAGCGAGCCCGTAACCTCTTTTCTGTAACGCGCAATAAAGGGGATTGTATTTCCCTCGTCAATAAGCTCCACAGTCTTTTCAACCTGTGTGAGTGTAATATTCAGTTCCTTTGCAAGTGTTTCAAAAATGTTCATTTGTA
>JAZRHW010000161.1:0-3852 GCA_045644965.1 Eubacteriales bacterium | reverse complement strand
TATCATGTTCCTCAACTTTATTCCGATGAAACTGTTGAAAAGATGAATAGTGCCGCGCAGTATTTATGCGGCAAGCACGATTTTTGCTCCTACATGGCTCAGGGCTCAAAAATTGTGGATACTAATAGAGAAATCAAATATGCATCCGTTGTGCGTGAAGGAGATTTTATTATCTTCAAGGTGGCGGCGGACGGTTTTCTCTACAATATGGTGAGAATAATGACGGGCACACTTTTACTTGTGGCACAGGGAAAAATTGAACCCCGCGACATCACCAAAATAACCGAAAGTAAAAATCGCAAAAATGCAGGCGCAACCGCGCCCGCTTGCGGACTTTATCTTAACAAAGTAGAATATTAAAAGAAAGGAGCAGGGTTATGAAACTTGATATTTATGAAATAGTGGAAAAATTAAGATATAACCCGGGCTCTGTTAAAAAGAATTACGACGGAAAAACGGACGTATATCTCGCAAAGGTAAGCTATCGCTATGAATATTTCAAGAGAATATTGAGTATTGCTTTGGTAATAGTTACTTTGGCGCTTTTATTCTCGGGAAATTTGACGTATAATAAGCTTTACTATCTTGCTAAGGATGTCAAGCTTGCTGGGGATTACGTTAATTCCGTTCACGATACCATTACTTACAATGCAGGCAATTCGCAAAGCTTTGCGACCTATCGAGAGGGGCTTGTGGTAGCGAGCAGGGAAAAACTGTCCATATACTCCGCAGGTGGCAGGGAACTTTTTTCAAGTAACCATACCTATGGAAACCCCAAGCTTGTAAGTAGCGAAAGATATGTTTTGCTCTACGACGTTGGTGGCAAGCAATTTTCACTCTATAACTCATTTTCCCAAGTTAACGGGGCGGTGCTGGATTATTCAATTTACGGTGCCAGCCTTGCAAATACAGGGGATTTTGCTCTTATAACCAAAAGTGAAAAATACAATTCCATTGTGCGTGTTTATAAGCAAAACGGCGATAAATATGACTACAACTTCCGTGATGGATACGTAACTTCGGCATCCATTTCCGAGGATGGTTCGAGACTTGCCGTGGCACTTTCTTTCGCCGAGGGAAGCAATTACCGAACCGAAATCAGAGTGTATAAGGTCGGTAGCTCCGATTATCAAATGGCTACCTGTACCATTTCGGGAATTCCTTATGAGATTAAGATAGTAGAAGGCGGCAACATTATTGCCGTTGGAAAAAATGGTATTAATGTATTCTCATCTTCTATGGCTTTGATAGGTGAATATTTGAGTGAGAATGAAATATATTTATACCATTTTGGAGAAGATAATATAGCCATAGTAAGTTCTCACGGTGCGAGAGATAAGACTACGGTTTTGCTCCTCAACAAACGAGGAAAAGTGGAGAAAACTCATACGATGGACCAAAGAGCACTTGATATTGCTCTTGCCGACGGATATATTTTTGTTCAGCACCTCGGCGGTTTTGAAAGAATAAGCACTGCTCTTGGCACAAGCGAGAAGCACGATATTGTTGCCAATGAATTTAAGATGCTTGTTTACGATAAGAACACACTGGTTGTTTGCGGTGATTCTTACGCAAAATTTTTGAATTTTGGAAATAAGTAATAAAGATAAATAATCTCAGTTTATAACGGGGGAATTTTTATGAATAAATGGCAAATTTTGCTTGATATATTAATGTGTTTATCCTTGGGAGGCTTTGTTTTACTTGGCATAAAGCAAGGATTTATCAAATCGTTTTTTCAATATACCAAGCTCACTATAGTAATAATTATCACCATGCTTCTTGGCGCTTATCTCGTTGGATTTTGTCAGGAGCAATTCGTTGCACCCCGTCTTGAAGACAAGGTGAGTGCTGTACTTGTGGAAAAGGCTGAGAGCGCGGGAGATAGCTTGAAATATGAGGATCTTACCTCGGGACTTCCGTCGATAGTGAAAAAAGTTCTCAATGCGCGAGTTTTCAAGAGCTATTTTGAGTCTCTTAAAGGCAGTGCGGTAGAGGTTGCGGATAAGCTTGGCGAGAAGATAGAGAACGTTGCGATAAGCGTTATTTCTAAAATAATGGCGTACTTTATCACCTTTGTTTTGGCGTACGTTTTATGCACGATTTTGATTATCTTTATCGAAAGAATATTTGATCTTCCCGTGCTTAACGGAGTGAACAAATTCCTTGGTAGTATTTGGGGAATTTCGCACGCATACGTTTTCCTCAGCTTTGCCGCTTGTTTTGCAATGTTTTTGTTTGGAAGTGATTTTATAGAGGGTACAATTGTTACCCGACTTATATATAAAATTGGGTTGTTTACCCGTTGATTATTTACCCAGGGAGGTGAAACATTATGATGATGTGCTCAAGATGCCATAAAAGAATGGCAGTTGTGTTCATAACCAAGCTTGAGAACGGAGAGAAGAAGAACGAGGGTGTTTGCATCACTTGTGCAAAGGAACTTGGTCTTCCTCTTGAAAATATGCTTGGGGATATGATGAATAAACTTGGTATTTCTTCCGAGGAGCTTGCGGGCATGGAGGACGAAATGGCAAGAATGATGGAAAATGGCGGTAATTTGCCTGATTTGATGGCGGATAATGATCTTGATGATGACGAGGGCAGAGCGCCTGCAATAGATCTTCAAAAGCTCTTTGGCGGCAAGCCTGCCAACACTCCCAACGTAGAGGGAGCAAAGGCGCAGGGTGGCGAAAAAGAGAAGGAAAAGAAGAGAAAATTCCTTGATTCCTACTGTAAGGATCTCAACCGCGAGGCGAGAGAGGGCAAGCTCGACGCTATTGTCGGACGTGAAAAGGAGCTCGCTCGTGTTATTCAAATTCTTTCAAGACGTCAAAAGAACAACCCCTGCCTCATAGGTGAGCCGGGTGTTGGTAAAACTGCAATTGCTGAGGCGCTCGCTCAGAAAATCGTGCGCGGAGATGTGCCATACAAGCTTAAAAACAAGGAATTACACTTGCTTGACCTGACAGCGCTCGTTGCGGGAACTCAGTTCCGCGGTCAGTACGAGAGCCGTCTTCTCGGACTCCTCAAGGAAGTTAAGGACGATGGAAATATCATTCTCGTAATCGACGAGGTTCATAACATAGTTGGTGCAGGCAACAGTGAGGGAAGTGTTAGCACAGCGAACATGCTCAAGCCCGCACTTTCACGTGGTGAGATCCAAGTTATCGGTGCTACCACACTCAATGAATACCGCAAATATATTGAAAAGGACAGTGCTCTTGAACGCCGTTTCCAACCCGTAAAGGTTGAGGAGCCTTCAATTGAGGAAACTCTTGAAATGCTCAAGGGAATCAAGCATTATTACGAGTCCTTCCATCAAATAAAGATACCCGACGCAATTCTTAAAAGTGCGGTGGTGCTTTCCGAGAGATATATTACCGATAGATATTTGCCCGACAAGGCTATCGACCTTCTTGACGAGGCGGCGGCAAATCTCTCGCTCAATTCGGCATCGCTCAATAAGAGCATTGAAATTAGAGAAAAGCTTCTTGCCATAAAGAAGGATAGAGAAGCGCTCGAGGCGACTCCCGTGGATTCTCCGGATAATGCGGATGCTTATGAGAAGATTGCAAAGCTCAAATCCAAGGAAATCAAGCTTGCCGACGAATTAAAGTCGCTTGAGGGCGAGTGTGAGAGCATAGTTCTTACTACTGAGGAGCTCGCTGATGTTGTTGAGGTTTGGACGGGTGTTCCCGCGCTTACAGTCAGCGCTAACGAGTACGAGCAAATTGATAAATTAGAGGAAAGATTAAAAACACATATAATCGGTCAGGATAAGGCGGTAAACTCAATTTGCCGAGCTATCAAGAGAAACCGAGCAGGTATTTCTTACAAGAGAAAGCCCGT
>JAZRHW010000160.1:0-6720 GCA_045644965.1 Eubacteriales bacterium | reverse complement strand
TGTGCCACTCCGGTCAGTGTCTTTTTTCTTCCATAGTTGGTGGACGAAGCGGAAATCGTGGCGAGTGCGCTCAGCCCTGCCGACTTCCCTATCGTGATGAGCAGGGCAACGAGAGCTATCCCCTCTCCCTAAAAGACCTTTCGCTCACAAATCACATAACCGACCTTATCGAAAGCGGTGTTCACTCACTCAAAATTGAGGGTAGAATGAAATCTCCCGAGTACGTTTTCGGTGTTGTGCGCGCGTTCCGCACCCTCCTTGATGAAGGTAGAAACGCAACTCCCGACGAGATATCCAAGCTCGCTAAAATCTTTTCGCGCGGTGGATTTACCGACGGCTACTTTACAAGACAAATAAATTCCAAAATGCTCGGTGTACGAAGCGACGAGCAAAAGCAATTTTCCAAAGTGGCTCTCACGTCAAGTGAAAAAATTGACGAAATTATTCCCCAAAAGATAAAAATTTCCGTTTTTGCCGAAGTGTGTGCAGAAAAGCCAATTTCCCTTCGCCTTGACTGTGGAGAAATCTCGGTTACCGCATACGGACAAATGCCCGAGAAGGCGATAAATGCGCCTCTTTCGGCGGAAAATATAAAGAAAAACCTCACAAAGCTCGGTGCTACCCGCTTTGAGCTTGAAAGCTACGTCGCCCTCACCGACGACGATATCATTGTCCCCGTGAGTGCGCTCAATGCTCTTCGTCGCGAGGCTTGCGGGATGCTCGAGGCGGCTCTGAACGGCAGTAAGGTGACGCGCGAGGGATTTGAAAAATACGTTTTCCTAGCATCACAAAACACAAAAAAGGAGCAACGCACCGCGCGTTTTTACACCTCGGAGCAAATAACTCCCCTCTCCCGCGAGTATTTTGATATAATTTATCTTCCGTTACAAAATTTCAACGGCGAGTGCGAGGGTGTGATCCTTCCGCCCGTTATTTTGGACAGTGAATTGTCAAAAGTTGATAAAATGCTCGGCATGGCAAAGTCAAAGGGCGCAAAATATGCGCTCGTTGGCAATCTCGGTGCGCTTGAGCTTGCCAAAAAGCACGGATTTGAAATCCACGGAGATTTCCGCTTCAACGTTTACAACAACGAAAGCGTATCCGAGCTTGAAAAACTCGGTGTTGAGAACATTCTCCTCTCCCCCGAGCTTACTCTACCCCAAATTCGCGACGTAAGTGGCGACACCGCCGCAATAGTTTACGGAAGGCTTCCGCTTATGTTGCTTGAAAAGTGTGTTTCCAAGGAGATTTCCACCTGCGAGAGATGCACCTCGGGCAAAACAACCATCACCGACCGCCGTGGCATCACCTTCCCCGTGCTTCGTGAATACGAGCACAGAAGTGTCATCTACAACAGCGCGCCCACCTATGCAGCCGATTGCGACAAAATTCTCGCGCGTGCAGGCATAACCAACCGCCACTTTATCTTCTCCACCGAAAATAAGTTTGAGGTTGACAAGGTTATAAACGCCTATATAGACGGCTCTCCGGTTGATGCTGGAGAAAAAATTAGAAGAATATAAAAAATAGGGCTGACATTTCAGCCCTAAATTTTTCTCAAAACAACATATTTTAAAGTTCGTGTTGTTCCATTCCCTCTTTTTTGATGGTATGATTAAGACATTAAATCAAAAGGAGAATAAAAAATGAATACGGATAAAATTTACGCGGAATCAATCGCAAAGGAGTATGCTCCTAAAAACAATTCAAAAATTACAGCTTTACGCAAGCTCGATAAAAAAGCAAAAATGCCCGCAACGGTATTTGGCTACACATTTGGTATTATCTGTACACTCGTTGCAGGACTCGGAATGTCCCTTGCTATGAAAGCTATAGGTGGAACTCCTGTTCTCACCGCAGCAGGTATAGTAATCGGCATTATCGGATTTGCAGGAGTAGGCATAAATTACCCCATCTACAAAAAGATGCTTGAGAATGGCAAAAAGAAATACGCCTTTGAAATAGTTGAACTTGCAAAGGAAATCAGCGAGGGAAAATAATTTATGAAAGGGGGCGCGTCCCTTGAATAGAAACGAAAGTAAATATTTTAATACTGCAATCAAAATGGACGAGGCTCTTATAACTCTCCTGGAAAAGAAGGATTTTGCCTTCATTACGATAAAGGAGATATGTGAGGAGGCGGGCGTCAATCGTTCCACGTTCTATCTCCACTATGAGAATACCTCGGACTTATTACGAGAAGCAACACAGTACATCATTGACAAGCATTTTTCCTATTATAACATAGATCAAAAGGATATTATTCTTAAATTTGAAAACTGTGAACGAAGAGATCTTATATTTATAACTCACGAATATCTTACCCCCTACCTGACCTTTATCAAAGAAAACCGCAAGATTTTCAAGATCGCAATCAAACAGTTTCAGGTAATGAATATGAACGAGGTGTACGGCAAAATGTTCAAGTACATCTTTGAGCCGATTTTGGAGCGCTTTAACGTTCCGGGAACAGAGCGTCCCTTTGTGATCAAGTTTTACTTGACGGGCGTGTTCGCCATCGTGATGGAATGGCTTGATAACGACTGTAAAGAGGACACAGATTTTATAATCAAGCTCATATACGATTGCGTGATGGGAGAGAGGAACATAAATGGACAAAACGCTTAAATCCTCTTTTCTCAGTTTGCTTATTAATATCGCTTTTAGCGCATATCATATTACGTTTGGAGTAATCACTCACTCATGGTGGCTTTTCACGGTTGGTGTTTATTATTTAATCTTGAGCATTATGCGTTTTGTGGTTCTTGTAACACACAAAAATATTCAATTCATCACAAAATTTACAGGAATAATGCTAATGGTGCTCTCAATTCCTCTCGCAGGAACAGTTATCCTCGCGGTCGTAACCGACCGAGGAACTGTTTTCCATATGATAGTAATGATAGCGATGGCGACATACACCTTTACCAAGGTTACACTCGCAGTGATAAATTTGATAAGAGCAAAAAAACATGCTTCGCAAAAGGTATTTATGCTGAGAAACATCTCATTGGCGACCGCGGCGGTCTCACTATTCTCTCTTCAGCGCTCAATGCTGGTATCTTTTGAGGGTATGACTGCGCTTGAAATACAAATTATGAACGCCGCAACCGGAAGTGCGGTGTGCGTGGCGGTTTTTGTTTTAGGTGTAAATCTTCTACAAAAAAAGATATAAAAAACAAAGAGTTGAAGGGCTTTGCCGTTCAACTCTTTTTACTTCACTGTTTATTATGATTCAAATAATGCTTTTTTACAGCGGCAAAGGATTTGTCGCTGATAACGTGTTCAATGCGGCAAGCGTCCTCCGTGGCCGTCTCCTCGTCCACACCGAGAGATATAAGCAGCCCTGTGAGAATGGTATGGCGCTCGTACAATTGCTCCGCCACCTCTTTGCCTTTTTGATTCAGAGTAATGTAGCCGTCGCCGTCCACCGTGATGTACTCGCCCGCCTTGAGAAGTCCTATCGCACGGCTAACGGACGGCTTAGTATATCCAAGATATGCACCAACGTCAATGGCGCGAATTTTATCTTTTTCTTGCAGTAAAACGTAGATAGCCTCAAGATACATTTGTCCCGATTCGTAAAGTGCCATGCATATTCTCCTTCCAATAGTCATTGATTTATTATACCACAATACAACAAGTTTTTCAAGCAAAAACTGAAATTTGTGCAAAATGACGTTTTATTTAGTTAGCATAGGCTAACCAAGTTGTGAAAATGTACGAAATTTCCAAATTTACCCAAAAAATATTGACATTTTGGAAAAATATAATTATAATATAATGTGGTTAGCGATTGCTAACCGTGTATAAATTTTGGAGAAAGGAGCTTAAATATGACATTAAAACAGGCTCAAGCCGGAATTGAATATATAATAAATAAAATCGAGACAAATGACGAAGAGCTCAATTCATTTCTCTTTTCTCTCGGATGCTATTGCGGCTCTACAATTACGGTGGTTCGCCATCTAAAGAGTGGTTGCATAGTAGCAATTAAGGACGGAAGATATCACATTGACAATCAGCTTGCAGAGGCAATTAAAATATAGCTTTTACACAAGCAGCGCGTTTGCAAGCGTTTATTTTTAGCCCCGCGGTTAGCGGCGGCTAACCCATAAATTTTGATTTAATTACTTTTCACAATAAAACAGGAGGAACTCTTATGAGAATTGCCTTAACGGGTAATCCCAACTCGGGTAAGACAACAATGTACAACGCCCTGACCGGTCGCAACGAAAGGGTTGGAAACTGGGCAGGTGTTACCGTTGACAAGAAAGAACATTCTATAAAAAGCATATATACCGGTGGTGCGGATATCGTTGCGGTTGACCTGCCCGGCGCATATTCAATGTCCCCTTTCACAAGTGAGGAAAGTGTAACGAGCGAGTACGTTAAAAACGAAAACCCCGACGTTCTTATCAATATTGTCGACGCATCCAATCTTTCAAGAAGCCTATTTTTCACAACTCAGCTTCTCGAACTTGGAATTCCCATGGTGGTGGCTCTCAACAAGAGCGACATTAACGAGAAAAAGGAAACCGTTATCGACGCAGAACTTCTTTCAAAAAAACTCGGTTGCCCCGTAGTTAACACGGTATCCATTGAGGGCGGCGGCCTCAAGGAGCTCATCTCCGTTGCGACGGAGCGCGCGACACAAAATCAATCAGCGCCCTACACCGACGGCAACGTGGATAAATCCAGCAAGGAGTCGGTTCTTCTTGCAGACAGAAGAAGATTTGAATTTGTTAATAAAATTGTAAACGAGGTGGAAAACCGAAAGGTTCTCACCAAGGATAGAAATATTGGCGACGATATCGACGAGATCCTCACAAACAAGTGGCTCGGTATTCCGATTTTCGCGGCTGTGATGTTCCTTGTGTTCTACATATCCCAATCAACACTCGGTGCTTGGATTGCCGAAGGTGTTGAGATCGGAGATACATTTATCCCCGGACTTGTTCCCCTTCTCGAAACATTTCAGGCGTGGGTTGCCACACTCCTTGAAAACGCAAATGTATTCCCCGTTTTGTCGGCAATTCTCGTTGACGGTGTGATAGGCGGTGTGGTTGCTGTTGTCGGCTTCCTTCCTCTTGTAATGGTGATGTACTTTCTCATCGCTCTCCTTGAGGATTGTGGCTATATGGCACGCGCGGCAGTAGTTCTTGACCCCATCTTCAAGAGAGTGGGCTTGTCGGGAAAATCCGTCATCCCATTTGTTATCACTATTGGTTGCGCAGTTCCCGGCGTAATGGCGAGCCGTACCATTCGTAACGATCGCGAGCGCCGCGCTACCGCTATGCTTGCTCCCTTTATGCCCTGCGGAGCGAAGATTCCTGTTATTGCACTATTTGCAGGCGCATTCTTTGACAATGCTTGGTGGGTGAGCGCACTTATGTACTTCGCAGCTATCGCGCTTATATTCATTGGCGCACTCATTATCAATCTTATCACAGGCCATAAGGGAAGAAAATCCTTTTTCATCATCGAGCTTCCCGAATACAAAACCCCTTCCTTTTGGGGCGCATTTAAGTCAATGTGCAGCCGCGGTTGGGCGTATATCGTAAAGGCGGCAACCATTATTCTTCTTTGCAATATGGCGGTTCAAATTATGCAAAGCTTCACTTGGAGCTTTGAGGTTACCGAGTCGGCTGAAGAATCCATTCTTGCTTCCATCGCAACACCCTTTGCTTACATACTCGTTCCCATCGTTGGTGTTCTCTCATGGCAGCTTGCGGCGGCGGCAATTACAGGCTTTATTGCAAAAGAAAACGTAGTAGGCACACTTGGGGTATGCTTTGTGGGACTTGAAAATCTCATTGATATGGATGAGCTCGCTATGCTCGAGGGCTCGGGCGCGGACGTTGCAGGCATTATTGCAATTTCCAAGGTGGCGGCACTTGCGTATTTGACATTTAATCTTTACACTCCTCCCTGCTTTGCGGCTATCGGCGCAATGAATTCAGAAATGAAGAGCGCAAAATGGCTTTGGGGCGGAATCGGTTTCCAGTTTGCAATCGGTTATACCGTGTCCTATCTTATTTATACCGTAGGCACGCTTATTACCTCGCCCGAAGCTTTGAACGTGAAGGCGGCAATTGCGGGACTTGTTCTCGTTCTTGTAATGGCAGGCGTGATTGCTGTACTCATACTCAATACTAACAAAAGACTCAAGGCGGAGCGTCAATTGAGCACCGCTACAATATAAAAGACATTTATGGAAAACTTTATTATTATACTTATATTGCTCGCAATTGTCGGTGGTATCGTGCGCTATTTGTGGAAGGCAAAAAAACGCGGAGATAAATGTATCGGCTGTCCCCACGCCAAAGGGTGTGGTGGGAATTGCGGCGACTCAAACAACAGTACCCAAAACAAATAAATATCAAAATTAATCATTGACAAAGCACCATTTATTTGCTATAATAAGTGGTGCTTGAATTATTAACAAGACGAGATGTGGCGCAGCTGAAAGCGATAGAGCTTTGGGTGAGCAAGTAAAAACATCACAGTGTGATATTTTTACGACGCGAAGGAGCTAAAGCAAGAAGCGTTTCTTCACAAATTATTTGTGAAGAAATGCGACTATGCGACGCGAGTGGGCGGACAAAGCACATCTTGATAACAAAAGATTAACTAAATACATGACGAGATGTGGCGCAGCTGGTAGCGCGCGTGCTTTGGGTGAGCAAGTAAAAATATCACAGTGTGATGTTTTTGCGA
>JAZRHW010000159.1:0-2786 GCA_045644965.1 Eubacteriales bacterium | reverse complement strand
GACCCCATGTTCTTCGTTGAAAAATACGGCAAGACATTTGGCGAGCTTTTGCCCGATGAGAAAAACGAAATAAGCCACAGAGCTGTGGCAACCGAGCTTTTTGCAAAGAAGTTTTGCAGGGTGCTCGAAATTCAGGAGTTGAAAAATTAATGAGTAGATATTACACGACATCGCTATACGTTTTCAGTATTTGCGGCGGCGTTGTTACATTTTTGTTGGTCTCAAGCTTTGAGGACACGGCAATCAGTGTGCTTTTTGGTGCGATTACAACACTCATAATCTCAATAATTATTCCCGCGCTTTTTGCGCTTGGCGACAGGAAGTTCATTCCTCTTAAAAAGGAGATCGGAGAGCCGATTGTACTTGACGAGAGAGTGAACTACGTTGTTGGTCAGGAGATAAGACAGGGATTTATGGTAACGACAAAGCACAGCTTGTTTATCATCTCAACTGAAAACGAAAAGCCGATAAAATTTGAAATTAAAAAGAATGATATTAAAAAAATCTCGATTTCGGATGATATTTTTTTGAATATCTTTCTTGACTACGATAAATGTATAAGAATTTTTTCACCCAACTGTGATGAGCTTTGTGGAAAGCTCACGGCGGAAGGGTTTGGAAAATAAATGGAGAAAAAATATGTTGAATTCAAAAGAGAGAGCCGCACTCAGATCAATGGCGGCACAAATTCAGCCCATCATGCAAATAGGAAAGGGTGGAATTTCGGAAAACCTCGCTAAGACCGTTTCCGATGCGCTTGAGGCAAGGGAGCTTATCAAGCTTTCCGTGCTTGAAAATTGCGATTATACTGTAAGAGATATGGCTGAGGAACTTGCAAAGGCTACACACTCCGAGGTGGTTGCGGTTATTGGTAGAAAGGTTATTCTTTACCGCGAGAGCAAAACTAAAAAGAGAATCGAGATTTAATTATGGATGAGATTACAAGAATTGGTATATACGGCGGAACTTTCGCGCCCATACACAACGGTCATGTGAATGCTGCTAAGGCATTTATGGATCAAATGCAGCTACATTACCTTTTTGTTATTCCGACCTGTCTTACACCCGAAAAAATTCGCGATCAAGGTGATGACGCCCACCACAGACTCAAGATGTGTGAGCTTGCCTTTGAAGGCGAGGCGGGTGTTATCGTAAGCGATATGGAGATCGAGCGCGGTGGAATAAGCTATACCGTGGATACGCTTCGCTCACTTGCAAGAGAAGATAGACGCCTCTTTATGCTTGTGGGAACGGATATGGCGCTCAAGCTCGACACTTGGCGCGGTGTTGACGAGATTTTTAAGCTTTGCTATCCCACTTACGTGCGCCGTGAGAGTGATAAGCTTCTTGAAAAGCAAATTATTGAAAAAAATACCAAGTACTTAAATGAATACGGTAAAATTTGCCGTAGAATTATGACTCCTGAGATCGAGCTTTCGTCCACACAAATACGAAATATGGTTAAAAACGGAGAGGACATCTCCCATCTCGTGCCCGAAAAAGTGGCTCAGTATATTAAGGAAAACAAGCTTTATTTGTAATTTTTATTTATTTTGTAAAATTTTGTCCGCCCAAATGATATGCATATAGAGTGAGGTTTATATGAATAATAATTTTACCGAAGAAATGCTTGAAAAATTGAGAAAAAAAGTTGGCGAGGGAATGAGCGAAAAACGCTATTTTCACACCCTTGAGGTTGAAAAAATGGCGGAGCGCCTTGGCGCTATATATGTGCCCGAGTGTATTCCCGTGCTTCGCGCTGCGGCACTCCTTCATGATATAACGAAGGAGAAAAGTTACGAGGAGCATATTGCGATTTTTGAGCAAAGTGGAGTACTCGTGAGCGAGTCGGACAAAAAATCGCCAAAGATGTTCCACGCAAAGACCGCGGCTCTCGTTATCCCAGGGCAGTTTGCGGAGTTTGCAACTCCCGAGCTTATTAGCGCGGTTAGATACCATACGACCGGCAGGGCGGATATGACAATTCTTGAAAAAATCATCTATCTTGCGGACTACATAGATATGTCGCGCACCTTTTCGGATTGCGTTGAGCTTCGTGATTTTTTCTTTAATTTTGATTTTGAATCGGCAAGCGAAGAGGAAAAGGTGGCTCATCTCAACCACACCCTTATAAAATCCTATGACTTTACCATTCACGGACTTATTGACGACGGCAAGCTCATAGACAAGACTACCCTTGAGGCAAGAAATTTCCTTATAATGAACAGCTAAAATATATGCCTCTTTCATACATAAAAAAATTGAAAGAGGTAATATATGAAAAATATAAGTTTAATAAAAATAATGCTCATTGCGTTTGCTTTGCTTGGTATCATTATCGTTTTTGCCGCTATCTCTACGATTGGCGGAAATGAAACTGAGACTACTGACACTGTAAAAAGTGCGGACGGACAGGATATTTACAATCTTCTTGTTCTCGGAAATGATTCCGAGGCAAAGCTCAGTGACGTCATTATGTTGGTATCGCTCAACGTAACAAACGGTGATGCCTACGTTATGCAAATTCCGAGAGATACTTATTTTAATTATACGGATGAAAGCTACAAAAAGATAAATGGCGCGCCAAGGGAGCTTGGCACGGAAGGGTTTCGCAATTTTTTGAGCGAGTCCTTGGGTGTGAACATTGATTTTTACCTATCTTTGACGCTTGATACGGTAGGGAAAATGGTTGATACGCTCGGTGGAATTGAATTGGACGTTCCGCACGATATGGATTATGACGATCCTGCTCAAAATCTCTCCATTCATATCAAGGCAGGCGAGCA
>JAZRHW010000158.1:0-2579 GCA_045644965.1 Eubacteriales bacterium | reverse complement strand
GAGGGCGGTCTTCAGGATCTTTGCGTATCCCGTACCTCCTTCACATGGGGTGTTCCCGTTGATTTCGATCCTAAGCACGTTACTTACGTTTGGCTCGACGCACTTACAAACTATATCACGGCTATCGGCTTTGACCCCGATAAGTCCTTTGAAGAGCAAAGCGAGAGCTTTAAGAAGTGGTGGCCCTGCGATTGCCACGTGATTGGAAAGGACATTCTTCGTTTCCATACAATCTATTGGCCCATCTTCCTTATGGCGCTTGATATTCCGCTTCCCAAAAAGGTGTTCGGCCATCCTTGGTTCAACTTTGGTATGGACAAAATGTCCAAATCCAAGGGTAACGTAATCTACGCGGACGAGCTTGCTGACGAATTTTCCGTTGATGCGGTTCGTTACTATGCGCTTTCCGAAATGCCCTATGCAAATGACGGTTCCATCACTTACGAAGCAGTAATTAAGAGATATAACACCGACCTTGTTAACAATCTCGGAAACCTTGTTAAGCGTACTCTCGACATGGACAAGAAGTATTTCGATAAGAAGATTCTTGCACCCACCGCACCCGAGGCACTTGACGACGAGTTGAAGGCGGCTTGTACTAAGGCTTATAACGAGTACATTGCATATATGGATGAATATCATCTTGCCGACGCGCTCACATCCGTATTTGAAATGCTTTCACGCGCTAACAAGTACATTGACGAGACCACTCCTTGGTCACTTGCAAAGGATGAAAGCAAGAGAGAGCGCCTTGCTACTGTGCTTTATAATCTTCTTGAAACTATCCGTTGGGGAGCAATTATGCTCGCGCCCTTCACACCCGAAACAAGTGAGGAAATTCTCAATATGCTCGGTGCGGACAAGCGCACGCTCGATACAATCGGTGGCGAGCAATTTGGTGGACTCTGCGTGGGCGGTGAGGTACTTGACTCCAAGGTTCTTTTCGCTCGTGTTGATGAGGAAAAGAAACTCGCCGAGCTCGAAGAGAAGAGAAAGGCAAGATTTGCACCCGTAGTTGAAGAGCCCAAGATTGAAAAACCCGAGGGCCTTGCTCTTATCGGAATTGAGGACTTTATGGCAGTTGAACTTCGTGTAGCGAAGATAATTGAGTGCGAAAAGGTTCCCAAGGCGAAGAAACTCCTTAAGCTCAAGGTTGACCTTGGCTATGAGCAGAGACAGGTGGTTAGCGGAATTGCAAAATTCTATGAACCCGACGCGCTTATTGGCAAAAAGATCGTGCTCGTTTGTAACCTCAAGCCCGCAACTCTTTGCGGAATTGAGTCCAACGGCATGATTCTCGCTAGCGGTGAAGAACAGGTAAGAGTAATCTTCCTTGATCCCGAAACACCCCTTGGTGAAAGAATTAGATAATAAGTAAGGGGGAAGAAATTCCCCCTTGTTGTGATTTTGAGGCGCTGACCTTGGCGATTGTTTTGCTCCGCTTTTTCAAAAGCGGACGCCTGCGCGGCGTTAGCGCAAAAAACGGCATTTCTTTTTGCAAAGCTTTTTCTTTGTGCCTGCTTTGGCAAAGAAAAAGCGAATAAACGGTTTTGATATTTAATAAATAACAGGTGAAAACAATGAAATTTTTTGACTCACACGCGCATTATTTTGACGCGTGGTTTAACGAATATGAGGGCGGGGCGGATGCGTTGCTCGACAAAATTTTTGCACAGCAGGTGGGTGCGATAGTCAATATTGCGACCAATCCCGAAAATTTGCGCGAGTGCATCACTCAGGCTCAAAAATATGAAAATATGTACGTTTCATCGGGCATTCACCCCGAGGATTGCCTCTATATCGACGATATTGACGCGGCTCTCTCGGAGATCGAGGCGAGTATTTGCGACGAAAAGCTCCGTAAGGAAAACAAGATAGTTGCGATAGGGGAGATAGGATTTGACTATCACCTTGAAAACCTCACCGACGAGGTAAAGGCAAAGCAAAGACATGTTTTTGAAGCTCAAATGCAAATGGCAGAAAAGTACGGCTTGCCCGTTGTCATTCACGACCGCGAGGCGCACGGAGACTGCTTTGAAATGGCGCTTAAATACCCAAGTGTAAAGGGCATCTTCCACAGTTACAGCGGCTCATCCGAGATGGCGAGGGAGCTTATTCGTCGCGGTTGGTACATTTCCTTTTCGGGTGTGGTTACGTTTAAGAACGCGAGCCGAGTGCGCGAGGTTGTATCCACCATTCCACTTGACCGATTGCTTATCGAAACTGATGCGCCATACCTCTCCCCCCATCCCTTGCGTGGCAAGATGAACCACTCAGGCAACCTTGAATATACCGCAGGCGCAATAGCTGCGGTATTTGGCAAAACGCCCGAGGAGATTGCAAAAATCACGTTTGAGAATGCCGAGCGAATTTACGGTTTATAGACAATACAAAAAGCACCCGTCAGGTGCTTTTTTTGTGCTTTTCTTGGTAAGCATTGACAAAATTTATGCTTTGTGATAAAATCAGTATATATTTACTGTAAAATCCAAAATGGAGATGTAAAAAATGAACGCAATTAAAACTGAGGTATTTATTTCCTTTAAGAATTCCGACTTTTCGGGCAATCCCACACCCGA